>CALMEC010000084.1 GCA_937862675.1 uncultured Actinomycetes bacterium | reverse complement strand
GGCCGCCCGAGCGTGCCGGCCACTGCGTCCACACCGGGAGCGCGGGGCACCCGGTCCAGGTCGATCGTGACCCCGACGCCGGACGCCTCGGCCAGACGGGTCGCGTCGAGCGCAAGCCCGTCCGAGACGTCCATCATCGCGCTGACCCCGGCGGCGGCGAGCCGGCGGCCCTCGTCCACGCGGGCTGTGGGGCGGCGCTGTGCGATCAGGAGGTCATCCCGGCGGGTGCTCGTCTCCAGTCGGGGATCGCCCAGGAGCGCGAGGCCGGCGGCGGCAGCGCCGAGTGCACCCGTCACAGCGACAAGATCTCCCGGGCGTGCGCCGGACCGCAACACGGGGCGGATCCCATCGTCCATACATCCGATGATGCTGACCCCGACGACGATGGACGGACCCCGGGTGAGATCGCCGCCGGCGACGGTGACGCCATGGCGTGCGGCGAGTGACTCCATCGACGCGTAGAAGGCCGCCACATCGGATGCGGGCACGTCGTCCGGGAGGGCGATGCCCACCACCGCGGCGATCGGCCGCCCGCCCATCGCGGCGATGTCCGACAGGTTCACGGCGAGCGCGCGATGTCCCAAGTCGCCGGCGCTCGACGTGCCGCGCGTGAAGTGCGTGCCCTCCACGAGCATGTCGTGCGCGAGCAGGAGGGGCGAGGGCCCCGAGAGCACGGCGGCGTCGTCTCCGACGCCGACGTCCACACCGGGCCGGACGGAGACGAGACGGGCGATGGCCTCGATGGTTGCGCGTTCCCTCGACATCTCAGATGGGCGGGACGGTACCAGGGTGCCGGGTATCGACCCCCGGCACGTCCGAGCCGCGTGATTCTGCGACCCCGTGGAATCGGCCGGCTAGGGGGCCGTGGCCCCTTCGAGGAAGGTACGGGTCCGCGGTGGCACGTCGGGGAGGCGGATGGCGAGCTCGGCGGCCTTGTCGGCCAGGGACACGTCGTCCAGCACCTGGCGCCATGCCCGTTCGGCGTCCGCCATGGTGGCGGCGATCGCACATGGGGCAAGACACGCCTCGGGATCGGCGGGGAAGCGGCCACGCCGGCGCAGCTCGGTGTAGCGGAATGCCCCGGGGACCCCTTCGACGGCCTGGACGATGTCCAGGAAGCTGATCTCCGCCGGATGGCGTGTGAGCGCGACACCGCCGCCGGGCCCCGGGACGGACCGGATGACGCCGGCGCGGACCAGGAGCTGCAGGGTCTTGTTGAGGGATGCCGGGGCGAGGCCGTGGAGGTCGGCCAGGCGCCGTGTCGTGACCGGGCGACCACCCGGAGCGGTGGCAGTGTCCGTCGCATCGGCGGGAGGGTGTGCTCCCGCCATCGCCAGGCTCAGGCAGCTGTGGAGGGCCCACTCGACCCCGAGGCTCATCTTCACATCCCTCAGGATAGCCGCTTCCGCGGAGATCAATATATTCTGGATGTATGACATCCAGAATATCGGTGAGAGGACCGCGTCATGTCGAATCCGCTGTACACACTGCTTCCGGACGCCTACCGTGCGCTCGCCGCGCTGGAGAAGGCCGTCCGCGAGGGCCCGCTGCCTCACTCCACGCTTGAGCTGGTCAAGCTGCGCAGCAGCCAGATCAACGGCTGCGCCTTCTGCGTCGACATGCACTACAAGGACGCGCGCGCCGCCGGGGAGACGGAGGAGCGCCTGTACATGCTGCCCGTCTGGCGTGAGGCGACCTGCTACTCGGAACCGGAACGGGCCGCGCTCGCGGTGGCCGAGTCGGTGACGCGGATCTCCGACCGGCATCTGCCGCCGGACGTGGAGGCGGACGCCCGGCGCCACTACGACGACGTCGGGTTCGCCGCGCTCATCTTCGCCGTCACGGCGATCAACGCGTGGAACCGGGTGGCGATCACCGGGCACTCCGAACCGGGGCACCACACGGCGGCTGATGTCGCTGCCCGGTGACACCATCCGGCAGAGCGCGCGTCGGGTGACCAGCGGGTTCCCGGCGACGTGACCGCCGACAACCGGGAACCCGTGGAACGGCGCGCCCCGCGCACGGACCGCCTCCGGTGATCCATCCGGTCGACGGCATATGGATCCTGCGGTCTCGGCCGGCGTCCGCCTCCGGTCCGCGTCATCCGGTCGGGTGGGGCGGCGACCGGTCATCGACGGCCCGGACATGGCCGGGCCGTCGGGACCCGGGCGCTACGCTAAATGGCTGTGGACTCTCTCCGTGGCTTCTGGGACGCGTGCGAGGCGTTCTTCGAATCGTTGGCCTCGGTCCACATCGGCGCCCTCCTCACCGCCATCGCGTTCCACCTGTTCAATCTCGTGCTGCGCACCCGAGCGTGGACTAGCATCCTGCGGGCGGCGTACCCGGTCCAGCGGGTGCGCTGGGCCGACGTCTTCGGGTCCTACTCCGTCGGCGTCGGGCTCAACGGCTTCGTGCCGGCGCGCGGCGGGGACATCCTCAAGGTCTTCCTGATCCATTCGCGGATCCCGGATTCGACCTACCCCACCATCGGCTCGTCCCTCGTCGCAGAGACGCTGTTCGACACGCTCATCGCGTGGCTCCTGATCACCTGGGCCTGGTCGATCGGCGTGGCGAACGGCCTTCCGGGCTCCGGCCTGTTCGAGTTCAGCTGGTTCACGTCCCATCCCCAGCTGGTGCTCACTGTCGTGATCCTCGCCGCCGGTGCCGCCGCCGCCGCGCTCATCGTCTACGCGCACCGGGTGCGGGCGTTCTGGGACCGGGTCTCCCAGGGGCTCACCATCCTCCGCGATCGTCGCCGGTTCCTCCGCACGGTGGTCTCCCTCCAGTTCACCGGCTGGGTCTGCCGTGTCATCGCGGCGATCTACTTCATGCGGG
>CALMEC010000083.1 GCA_937862675.1 uncultured Actinomycetes bacterium | reverse complement strand
GAACTCCGTCGAGGACGGTGTGGCCCATTGGGCCCACATCGCCGGTTTCGTCGCCGGTCTCGTCCTCATCCGTCCGTTCCTCGTCGGGCGGCCCCCGCCGCGCCGGCGTCTCTCGGGCACCTCCCCCGAGGTGTGGCATCCGTGACCGCGTCATGCCGACGAGAGAGGGGGGCGTCGCGTCGACCCGCCGTCACGGACCATCACGTCGGCATGACGGTCGGACATCGGCCGCCATCACCCTTTCCCGCCGTGACGTCTCCATTGCCGGCACAACGCCCCGTCGCACCGGCCGGTGCCACCACATGAGATCCCCGATCCGCGAAAGGCCCCCGCGATGACCAACGAGCCCGTCGAATGGACCAAGGTGGCCTGGGCCGCCAACCAGCCCGAGGCCGATCTCGTCGTCAACCTCCTGCGGGAGCACCGGGTCGCCGCCTTCCACCGGCGCGCCGCGAGTGCCGACGTCCCCGACTTCCTGGGAGGCGGACCGCGCGACATCCTGGTGGCGCGCCAGGACGTCGACCGCGCTCGCGAGATCCTCGATCCGCAGGCGGACGACGAAACCCCTGGCGTCTCCTGATCCGCGCGTCCGGGCGCGCCCTGCCCTTCGCGTGACGGGGCCGGTGGCCGGCTCCCGGCCGGCGCATGTCATCCGCGAGATCGCCGCGACGACGACCGGCCACGGGAACACCTCCACACGGCCCGAGAAACGCGTCGAGCCACCCGAGGGTGGCTCTAACGTGAGCAGTAACTGCTGCCGCGCTGCCCGAGCGGTGTGTGCCCCTGAAATATGGCAGGTCGCACACCCGGATGGCAAGCGTTCCGCACCCCGCATCTCGGGATCCGCAACAATGTGGCGATGAGCGCGCCGCCGGTCATCGCCTCCGCACTCGCGACGAGCAGCGATGCCGTCACCGCCGTGCGCAGCGCCTGCGAGGAGATCACGGCCCGCATGCAGGGACGCCGGGTCAGTCTGGCCGTGGTGTTCGTGTCGCACGACCTCGCGGGCGACCCCTGGACACTTCTCGACGAACTGCGGCGTCACCTGGAGCCCGAGCACCTCGTCGGCACCGTCACCGACGCCGTCATCGCGGGTGATCGCGAGCTTGAGGGAACGCCCGGCATCTCCGTCTGGGCGGCGAGCCTCCCGGGCGCCGAGACAGAGGTCGTGCGCTTCGTCAGCGAGCCGGACACGGCGCCGACCTTCCTGGGCGCATGGCCGTCATGGGTCACCTCCGAGCCGGACACGACCTTGATCGTCCTCTCCGATCCGTTCACCTTTCCCGTTGAGGTACTCCTGGCCGAGCATCGTCACGCCGGTCTCCCCCCGATCGTGGGCGGCCAGGCGTCGGGCGGGACCCGCGCCGGCGACCATGCGCTCTTCCTCGACGACGAGGTCCACTTCGACGGGGCGGTCGGGGTCGCCATCACCGGCGTGACGACCATCCCCGTCGTCGCACAGGGAGCCGTCCCGGTCGGGCCCGACATGGTCATCACCGGCGGGGGCGGGACCGTCATCGAGGAGCTCGCCGGGGTGCGGGCGTACGACCGTCTGATGATGATCCTCGAGGACCTGGCCGACGAGTCCACACCGTTCACCGGTGCTCCGATGATGGGGATCGTGATCAATGAGAACCTGCCGGAATACACTCGGAACGATTTTCTGGTGCGCGCTCTACAGGGTCACGATCCGGCCACCGGGTCCGTTCACATCGGTGAACACATTCGCGTGGGTCAGACCGTACGACTCCACTCATTGAGCGGTGCGTCCGCCGACGAGGACCTCACTCTCACCTTGGAGGAGACGCGGCGTCGTATGGGTGACCGCTCCGCGGCCGGTGTCCTGCTCTTCACATGCAACGGCCGGGGGCGCCGGCTCTTCGAGGGCGAGAGTCACGACGCGAAGGCGGTGACGGCAGCGTTCGGCGCACCGCTCGGAGGCATGTTCGCCAACGGCGAGATCGGGCCCGTCTCCGGTGAGACGTTCCTTCACGGATTCACCGCGTCGATTCTGGTCTTCGTCACACCGGGGTGATTCCCCGACCGGGACCTCGCTCAGAGACCCGTCGTCGGTCCCCGCGAACATCACCTCCACTATTGGATTTATTCGCTCTCGATTGGAACAATCGAGCGGAGTCTTCGTATAACGAACTCCATACCGTTTTTTCGGCCCCCGTCTGTAATATGCGTGCGTTTTGATATGCCGTCACGGTGAGAAGCTCATTTCACCGATTCATGATCGAAAGCGAGGGGTGATTCATGGCCAATGAGAAGTCGGAACGCGGCAGCGTCGGCAACGAGATCTTCGAAGAGGTGGAGCGACTCGTCGCCGAGGGCAAGAACAAGTCGCAGGCGTTCAGCGAGATCTCCGAGCGCACGGGACGTGAAGCCGGCACCGTGGCCGCCAACTACTACCGGGTCGCCCGTCAGCGTGGCGCATCCCTGCGTCCGCACCGGCGCCGGGGCAATCCGGGCCGCGCGAACGCCGGCGGCGACGTGACGGCCGCCCTGGCCCGGGTCTCTCAGGCCCTGGACGAGCTGACGCGCGCGATCCGCAAGCAGGACACCGAGCTCAAGCGGCTCCGCGAGGAGAGCTCCGGCCTCGACGAGATCCGCCGACTGGCCCGGCGCATCAAATAGCCGGGTCCACCGGCCGTTTCACCCCTGACCGTGACAGCACGCCCGGGACAGCGGCGAGACCGACGGGGTCTCCCACCAGTTCATCCAGCGGGACCGGCGGCGACGCGAGGAGGCGGAGCGCCTCGCGCACGGCCGTCGGCGTGTGATGGTATGTCCCGATGACGCGAAGCGCCCCGTAGTGCAGGGGCGCCGTCGGGAACGAGACCTCGCTCCCCGGCGGGCACCCTCCGTAGAGGACGACCTCTCCGCCCCGCCGCGCGATGCCGACGGCGCTGCGCCATGTGTCCGGTGTGCCGATGGCCTCGATCACAACGTCGGCGCCGCGACCGTCCGGTGTGAGAGCGCGCACACGGTCGACGCCGTCCACGTCCCGGGGGGCGTCGGCCGTCCCGACCGCCCCGAAGCGCAGCGCGCGCTCCCGGCGCTCGGGATGGGGGTCGCACCCGAACACCCGGCCCCCACGGGCCGCGAGGCGCGCGGTGAGGAACTGCCCCTGCACCCCGCCGCCCAGGATCACGACGGTGTCGCCGGCGACCGCCGACGAGCGGTCCGCACCGTGGACCGCGCAGGCGAGCGGCTCGATCATCGGAGCGATCCTCGGATCGAGGGAGGCGGGGCGCGGGATCATGTTCATCGCGACGATCCGTGCGGGCACCCGTACCCGCTCGGCGAAGGTCCCCCAGAGGTGCACCAGGGAGTCGCACAGGGTGTGGTCGCCGGCCTCGCACCAGAAGCAGGAACCGCACGGCGCGGAGTTCGCCACGACCACCGCGTCGCCGGACCGGAAACCCGTCACCCCGGGACCGACCTCGATGACATGACCCGTCACCTCGTGACCCATCGGCGTGGGGCACGGTCCGATCGCCGGATGTGACCCGTTGCGCATGATCTTCGCGTCCGTCGCGCACGTCATCGCGTACTCCACCTGGAGCACGACCTCCCCCGGCCCGGGGCGGGGGTCCGGGAGGTCCTCCAGACGGAGGTCGTCCGGTCCGTGGAGTCGGAGGGCGCGCACGCCACGACCATAGCGGGCATGCGGGGCCCGTCCCGCAGCCCGTCCGGCCCGCACGGGCCGGACGATCCCGGCGAGCCACTAAGATGAGGGCAATGGCGACGACACAGCCGGAGTTCCCGGTGCATCTGCAGGAGATGGTCGACGCGTACCTCCCTGCCATCGACTTCCGCGCGGGCGACGACTGGCTGGGCGACGACTCGTCCGACGTCCAGGGGCTGGTCGACGCGATGCGCTACTCGCTCCTGGCGGGCGGCAAACGGGTGCGTCCCGTGCTCTGCCTGGCGACGGCGGAGGCGCTCGATCTCGACCCGCACGACCTCCTTCCGACGGCCGCGGCACTGGAGCTCATCCACACCTACTCCCTCATCCACGACGACCTGCCCGCCATGGACGACGACGACCTCCGGCGCGGCCGGCCCACATGCCATCGCGCGTTCGGCGAGGACATCGCGATCCTCGCCGGCGACGCCCTCTTCGCGGAGGCCATGCGGCTGGTCTGCGACCTGCAGCCGTCCCCTCCCGACGTGCGCCTCGCCATCGCATCCGAACTGGCGCGTGCGTCCGGGGTCGCCGGGATGGTCGGCGGCCAGTACCTCGATCTGCGTGACCACGCGGCGGCGTCCGCCGACGCCCTGCAGCGCGTCCACCTGCTGAAGACGGGACGTCTCATCGCGGCCGCCGTCCGATGCGCCGTGGCGGCCGGCCGGCCCCCGACAGCCGTCGCCGAGGCGCTCGGCAGCTTCGCACGCGAGATCGGGCTCCTCTTCCAGATCGTCGACGACATCCTCGACGTGGCGGGCGACACCACCACGCTGGGCAAGTCGACGGGCTCCGACGAGCGGAAGGGCAAGGTGCCCTCCGTCACCGTGCACGGGCCCGCCCGGCCGCGGGAGCTCGCGGCCCCCTGCCACGAGCGCGCACGTTCCCATCTGGACGCGGTCCCCGGCTCGACGGACGACCTCACCGCGCTCACCGACATGATCTACGCGCGACGGAGCTAGATGCCGGCCCCCTCGACGCGATCCGGCGGTGCCCCTCACCGGGGTGCCGCGACACCGGCCTCCCGGGACGTCGTCCACCCCGCGCTCCGGCGGCCGCCTCGCGGGCGGCGGTACACGGGAGACCCGCACCGATGAGCACCGATTCGTCAGCGGACGCCGCCGGACTCCTGCGCGAGGACGAGTGGTCGGCGTGGGTCACGAGCGGCCTCGGCGCCTACCGCTTCGAGCACCACGCGCTTCCCGCGTTCGACCTGGACGACGTGTCGACCGCCGTGACGCTGTTCGGCCGGCCGCTCGCCGCGCCCCTCGTCATCGCCCTGGCGTCCGAGGGGCGTGCCCGAAGCCCCCTGGCCGCACGCACGCTCGTCACGGCGGCGGAGTCCGCCCGGGTGGCGATCGACATCGGCGTCGTCCCGGACGGGCAGGACGACCGGGACGCCATCCGGGACCTTCGGGACATCGCCCCGGACATCCCTCTTCTCGTCAGTGTGCCGATCTCGCGGCTGCGCGATGCGGATGCGGTCGCCGTCTGCTCGGACGCCGCCGCGCTGGTCGAGGCCGACGCCCTCGTCATCCGGTCCAGCCCGCTCGCCGACGTCCTGACCCCGGGCGGAAGCACGCGGTTCACCGGACGCGCCGATCTCGTGCGCACGGTGGCGACCTCCCTCGACGTCCCCGTGCTGCTGGGCGAGTCGGGGCACGGCATCGGTCGAGCGACGGCCGCCGTGATGGCCGCCACCGGCGTCGCGGGCATCGACACGGCGGGCCGGGGCGGACGGCGCCGTGAGGACGCCCGGCGGACGGATGATCCGGTGCTCGACCGCGTCACCGCGGAGTTCGCCGGCTGGGGGCTCACGACCGCGGAGAGCATCGTCCAGTCGCGCGCCGGGTTCCCGGACGGGCTCATCATCGCGTCGGGCGGGCTCCGGGGAGGCGTGGACGTCGCCACCGCCATCGCCCTGGGCGCCGACGCGGCCGGCGTCGGCGTGCCGCTGGCCCGCGCGGCCCAGGTCTCCCGGCACGCGGTGGAGGACCGCCTCCGCGCGATCACCGAGTCGCTGCGCATCGCCATGTTGCTGGCCGGGGCCCGGGACATCACCGCCCTCCAGGGCACCCGGCTGCTGCCGGGCGGCGACGCATGACGGGCGTGGGGACCCCCGTCGAGGACCCCCTGGCGGCGGCCGAGATGCAGTCTCGTCGCCACGACGAGAACTTTCCGGTGCTCTTCGCCCTCCTTCCCCTCGAGCAGCGCCGGCACATGCGCGTCGTCTACGCCGTCTGCCGCACCATCGACGATCTGGGTGACCAGGGGACGCCCGGCACGACGACACGGCTCCGTGCGCTGGACGCGTTCGCCGACGACCTCGACCGGGCGTGGACCGGCACGCCGCACCATCCCGTCCTCGTGGCCCTGTCCCGCACCGCGCGGGCGGCCGGCCTGTCACCGGAGCCGTTCCACCGGCTGATCGCCGCGAACCGCATGGACCAGGAGCGCACCCGCTGGGAGGACTTCTCCGACCTCCTGGACTACTGCCGGCATTCCGCCACGCCGGTCGGCGAGCTCGTGCTCGCCGTCCTGGGAGTCGCCGACGCCGAGTCTGTCGCACTGTCGGACGAGACCTGTATCGGCCTCCAGCTGGTGAACTTCTGGCAGGACATCCGCCGCGATCACGACGAGAACGACCGCATCTATCTCCCGCTTCGCGACATGGAGGTGTTCGGGGTGTCGGAGTCCGACATCGCCGCACCCGTCGCGTCCCGCGCGGTGCGCGAGCTCATCGCGTTCCAGACCGATCGCGCACGGACCCATCTGCAGGCCGGGGCCCCGCTCGCGGCGCGCGTGCCGCGTCGCGCCCGGCTCGAAATCCGCATGTTCACCGCCGCGGGGCTGGCCATGTGCGACATGATCGCCGCGCAGGGCCACGACACCCTCGCCCATCGGCCGGCGCCCGGTCGCCGCGGCCGCGTCGCGATCGCGGCCCGCGTGATGGGTCGCCTCGTCCGGGGGAGCCGGTGACGGTCGAGGACGCCTACGCGATCTGCCGGCACACCACCCGGCAGGCAGCACGCAACTTCTATTTCGCCTTCGTGCTCCTGTCCGAGCCACGACGCTCCGCCATCTACGCGCTCTACGCGTTCGCCCGGAGGGCCGACGACACTGTGGACGACGCCCCCGACCCGGGAGCAGCGCGACGCGGCCTGCAGGAACGCCGGGCCGAGATCGACGCCATCTATGCGGGACGCACCGGCGAGGATCCCGTGCTCATCGCCCTGGGTGACGCGGTGCGGTACTTCTCCATCCCCCGGCGGCATCTCCACGACCTGCTGGACGGCATGGAGATGGACATCACCACGACGCGCTACGCGACGTACGCGGACCTGGAGCTGTACTGCGACCGGGTCGCCGCCGCACCGGGGCTGGCCAGCCTCCACATCTTCGGCTACTCCGACGAGGGGGCCCCGCGCCTGGCCCGCGAGCTCGGCGTCGCGATGCAGCTGGTGAACGTGCTGCGCGACGTGGCCGAGGACGCCGCGCGCGGTCGGGTGTACATCCCCGTCGCCGCCCTCCACGCGCAGGGCGCGACGGAGGACGACGTCCTCCAGGGCCGGCTCACCGACGGGGTGCGCCGGGTGTTCGAGGCACATACCGAGATCGCGCGCCAGGCGTTCGCGACGGCCTGGCCGCTCGGCGATCTTCTCGACCGCCGCGCGCGGAGCTGCGTCAGCATGCTGTCGAGCACGTACCGCGCGATCCTCGACCGGATCGAGGACGAGGGTTTCGATGTGTTCCGTGAACGCGCCCGGCTGTCCACCCCGCGCAAGCTGGGGCTCATGACCGGTGCCGCACTCGCGGGATGGAAACCATGAGGGATCGCATCGTGGTGTGCGGCGGAGGCCTCGCGGGGATGGCGACGGCGGCCGAGGCGGCGCTGCTCGGCGCGCGTGTCACGTTGGTCGAGCGCCGCCCGTTCCTCGGGGGCCGCGCGTTCAGCTACCGGGACGAGCACGGCGTCGACGTCGACAACGGGCAGCACGTGTTCCTCGGATGCTGCACGGCGTACCGCGCGTTCATCCGGCTGATCGGCGCCGAGGGCGACCTGACGTTGCAGCCGGCGCTGCACGCGGAGGTCCGCACCCGGGATGGATCCGTCGGATGTCTGGAGGCGCGCACGCTTCCGGCGCCCCTCCATCTGGCGCCGTCCTTCTCGCGTTACCCCTTCCTGTCCCGGCGGGAGAAGGCCGGGGTGGCCCGTGCGATGGCCGTGCTCGCCACGATGACCGGGCGCCGCCTGGACCGTCTGGACGAGATGACGTTCGGGGACTGGCTCCGCGACCACGGTCAGACGGATCGGGCGATCGAGTGTTTCTGGGACCTCATCGTCCTTCCCACCTGCAACGACCGCAGCGACCGCGTCAGCGCCGCAATCGGTGCCTTCGTCTACCGTGAGGGGATCCTCCGCTCCCGGACCGCGTCGGCCATCGGCTGGTCCCGGGTCGGGCTCACAACGCTCGTCGACGGCCCCTTCCGCGCCTTCATGGCCCGCCATGGCGGCGAGGTGCGCACCGGCGAGGGCGTCGTGCGGGCAACCTCGGATCATGTCGAGTTGACGAGCGGTGAGACGCTGGCCGCGGAGGGCGTCGTCCTCGCGCTCCCTCCGGACCGTGCGGCCGCCGTCGCCCCCGCCGCGGTGAGCGATCCCGGCCTCGGCACCTCCCCCATCGTCAACGTCCACGCGTGGTTCGACCGCCCCCTCATGCGGGGCCCGTTCGCCGCGATCCTCGACGGCGTATCGCAGTGGGTGTTCAACCGTTCCGCGATGGGCGTCACCGAGGGCGCGGGTGACAGGCGCCACCACGCTGTGGTCTCGATCTCCGGTGCGCACGACGAGGTGAAGCGCACGAAGGAGGACCTCGTCCGGGAGGTGGTCGGCGAGCTCCGGGCGGTCCTTCCTCTGGCGCGGCACGCCGAACTGATCGACGCCACATGCATCAAGGAGCCCGACGCGACGTTCGGGGTGGGTCCGGGCCAGGCCGCCCGGCGGCCCGGTGCGGCGTCCCGGGAGCCCGGCATCACCCTGGCGGGGACGTGGACCGACACCGGATGGCCGGCCACGATGGAAAGCGCCGTGCGGAGCGGGGTGATGGCCGCGCGTCATGCGGTCGGGGTGGCGTCGCCGTCCCGTCGCTGACAGCGCTGGTGTCAGACACTTAACACGCGGCCTGCCCGTCGTCCCGCGGCGACGGAGACGTGCACCGAAGGACTCGGATCCGGAGCACAGGGGATGAGCCGCCACATTGCCGAGCGCATCGATCAGGACGGGACGCCGGCGACGACACCACCCGTTCCTGTCCGGTCGTGGGCTTGGCCCGCGTGTTAAGTGTCTGACACCAGCGCTGTCACGTCCGCCGTGGAACGCAGATGCGCCTCAGGTCGCCGTGCTGCGACCGGCGATGGCCGCCGCCACCTCGTCCCGCACCCAGCACCCCGCGACGTGGTCGTTCACCATCCCGACGGCCTGCATGAGCGCGTAGGCGGTGGTGGGACCGACGAACCGGAATCCGCGGCGCCGGAGCTCCTTCGACATCCGGGTCGACTCGTCCGTCGTCGCCGGCACATCGGCCAGCGAGGCCGGCGTCGTCGTCCCCGAAGGCGCGAACGACCAGAGCAGCCCGGACAGCGTCTCACCCTGCTCGTGCATCGCTCATACGAGCCGGGCGTTGCCGATGACCGCCTCGATCTTGCCGCGGTGGCGGACGATCGCCGCATCGGTGACGAGGCGCTCCACGTCCGGCTCGGTGAATCCCGCCACCGTCGCGATGTCGAACCCGGCGAAGGCCGCCCGGAACCCCTCCCGTTTCCGCAGGATGGTGATCCACGAGAGCCCGGACTGGAACCCCTCCAGGCTCATGCGCTCGAAGAGGGCGTTCTCG
>CALMEC010000082.1 GCA_937862675.1 uncultured Actinomycetes bacterium | reverse complement strand
CGCTTGTTGCCGTTTGCCTGCGAGACGACCAGATCGGCCTCCTCCAGCATCTGCAGCATCGGATAGATCGCACCGGGACTCGGGCTGTAGCTGCCCTGGAACTTCGCCTCCAGCGCCTTGATGATGTCGTAGCCGTGGCGCGGCGCCTCGGCGAGGATCACCTGCTCGATCTTCCGACGCTCGGACGCATATCCGAGACCGCGCTCACGCGCCCCGCGCAGATCGCCATGACCGCGGCCGGTCTGCCGAACACATTCGTTCCCGGCCGCAACCTGCTGTTCTTCACCTATGCGGCGGCGCTCGCCTATCGCCTGCCGCTGACCGCCTTCGTTTGGCCACAGCGTCGATTCGACGGGATGCAGTTCGGCGTCGGCATCCTCGTCATCTCCTCCGACGTCGAGGAGCTGGCGAGCGAGGTCGAGGACAACGGCGGCGTCTACATCGTGCCGGCGTTCTCGGGGTTGTTCGCGCCGTACTGGAAGTCGGACGCACGCGGTGTCATCGTCGGCCTGACCCGCTATGTCAACAGGAGTCACATCGCACGTGCGGTCCTTGAGGCGACGGCCTGGCAGACCCGCGAGGTCGTCGATGCCATGAACCAGGACTCGGGTGTCGCCCTGACGGCGCTCAAGGTCGACGGCGGGATGGTGGCCAACGAGATCCTGATGCAGTTCCAGTCCGACGTCCTCGGCGTGCCGGTCATCCGGCCGACGGTGGCGGAGACCACCTGCCTCGGCGCGGCGTACGCCGCCGGCCTGGCGGTCGGGTTCTGGGAGAAGGTCGACGACCTCCGCGCCAACTGGGGAAAGGACAAGGAGTGGACCCCCCAGATGGATCCGGAGAAGGTCGCGAAGGAGTACGCCATGTGGAAGAAGGCGGTCACCCGGACCTTCGGCTGGATCGAGGACTGACGACCCCGTTCGTGTGCCGGCCCCTCCGGGCCGGCACACTGCGCACCTCTCGCCAGGGACGGCGACCGGCCGCTCCATCGCCGTGCGGCAGACGTTTGGGATTTGTGCACGAATTGTTGTGGATCCCGGCCATTCCTCCAATAACGTGAAGGTGAACCTCCAGGAACACGAAAACGCCTGCATTCTGCGACTTGGAGGGTGCCGGAACACCTGGTAGTAAGAACCTCCCGCAACTGAGTAGCACACCCGTCGGACGGCATTGGGGAAGCGTGCGTCCATCGACGGTCGGCGGGCGACAGGGAATGTCGCCCCGGCATCCGCGATGGTCGTGCACCCGATGTCCGGTCGACGCGTCACACGGTCGTGACGTATGGGTGGTCTCGAGCAACGAGAGGTGAGATCCCATGTCGTTCCGTCGCCGCATCGCCATTGCCGCGGGCCTGGCCACCGCGATAACCGTGGCCCCGGCTCAAGCGAAGGAACCTCTGCTCGCACCGCCGGGCACGTGCGCGGGCCAGGCCAGCGTCGCGGCGTCGCCCGTGGTCCAGAAGAACGCACTGCGCTGTCTGGTCAACTACGCCAGGACCCGGGTGGGGGCGCAGGCGCTCCGCACGAACCCGTGGCTGACCAGGACGGCGACGACCAAGGTCCGCCGGGTGGAGTCGTGCCAGGAGTTCTCACACACCCCCTGCAGGATCCCGAACACCCTGTCGGGCTCGCCCTTCACCCGGTTCGGCGAGGTCATCTACGCGGGGCGGACCGCACAGCAGGGAACCCCGCGCGCGACGCTTGCGGCGTGGCTGGCCTCCCCGCCGCATCGCCGCTCCCTCCTCAACCGGTCCTACCGCGCGCTGGGGGTCGGACTGTCGACCACCGCGCGTCTGAACGGCGACCGCGCATGGATCTGGGCGGTCAACCTGGGGCGCTGACGACGCTGCGCGGGAAGCATGTCCGCACGGACGGCGTCGCGGCGTATCCGACACCCCGGCCGACGTCGGTGCACGCAGTGCGGGCGGCAGGCACGGAACCGGGCGGTTCCGTGCCTGCCGGCCCGGGGATCAGCGGATCGGCGCCGAGGTGGGCTCCACCGGGCTGGGAAGCTCGCTGTCGCCCATGAGCTGCCGGTCGACGGCGGCCGCGCAGGCACGTCCCTCGGCGATGGCCCACACGATGAGGCTCTGCCCGCGTCCCATGTCGCCGCAGACGAACACGTCGTCGACCGACGTGCGCCAGTCAGCGTCGCGACGGACGTTGCCGCGCTCGTCCAGCTCGACGCCGAGCTGGTCCAGCATGCCCTCGCGCTGGGGGCCGACGAAGCCCATGGCCAGGAACACGAGCTCGCAGGGGATCTCCTTCTCGGACCCGGGGACCGGTGAGAAGCTGGGACGGCCGTCGACCGTCTCGATCTCGACGTCCACGGTCCGGATGCCCTTCAGGCGGCCCTGGTCGTCTCCGACGAACTCGGTGGTGGAGATGGCATAGACCTGGTCCACGCCCTCCTCGTGGGCGGAGGAGCTCATGTACATCAGCGGCCACATCGGCCACGGGGTGTGTGACGCCCGCTCGGCGGGCGGACGCGGCATGATCTCCAGCTGGGTCACCCTGGACGCGCCCTGGCGGGTGGGCGCCCCCGGGCGGGCGGCCCCCGGGGCCCCCCCCCCCGCGATGACCACCCCCCTGCCCCCCGCGCCGGTCGGGA
>CALMEC010000081.1 GCA_937862675.1 uncultured Actinomycetes bacterium | reverse complement strand
CGACCAGGGGCTGATCGGCACCGCCGACGCGGGCGTGCGGATCCTCTACTACGTCGCGCCCCGCACGGTCACCTCGCCGATGATCGCCGACCTGCAGCTGCGCGACGCCGCCGGGGCCGCCGCTCCGCGGGTGGAGGTCAACGGAAACACCGTGCTGATCCCGGCCGCCGGCTGGGACACCGTCGCCTGGACGCTCGCCTGGTGCATCCTCCTCGGCCTGCTCTGCGCCGCGGGCCTGCGCCGCAGGCCGCTCAACTAGACCGCGAACCACCCCGCACCGGGCGGAGGGATCAGGCGGCGACCTCGTCGCGGCTGACGGGCTGGTAGAGCGTGCCGCGCTCGGCGGGGACCTTGCCGCCGTTGCGGATCAGGTTCTGCATCCGCTCCTGCGAGAGGCCGAGCGGCGTCTGCACCGTCGTGGCGTGGGCGATGCGCTCCTCGGTGAGCGTGCCCGACAGGTCGTCGAGCCCGAACGAGAGCGCCTCGCTGGTGATCTCCTCGCCCAGCATCACCCAGTGGCCCTTGATGTGCGGGAAGTTGTCGAGGAAGAGACGCCCGAGGGCGATGGTGCGCAGCTTCTCCTCCCGGGACGGGCCGGGCAGGTAGGCGAACTCGGTGTTGCCCGGAAGGAACGGAAGGGGGATGAACGCCTGGAAGCCGTTGGTCTCGTCCTGGAGGTCGCGGAGGGCCTGCATGTGCTCGATCTGCTCCTCCGGGGTCTCGAAGTGACCGAACAGGAGCGTGGAGTTGGTGCGGAGACCGAGTGCATGTGCCTCGCGGTGGACCTTGAGCCACGTCTCGGCCGGCACCTTGCGGTCCGCGATGATCTTGCGGACCCGCTTGCTGAACACCTCGGCGCCGCCACCCGGCATGGTGTCGTGGCCGGCGGCCATGGTCCGCCGGAGCGCCTCCTCGGTGGAGACCTTGGACAGCCGCGCGATGAAGTCGATCTCGACGGCGGTGAGCGCCGTCAGCGAGACCTGCGGAAGGGCCGCCTTGAGCTCGCTGAAGAGCTCCTCGTAGTACTCGAGGTCGTACTCCTTGGTCATCCCGCCCACGATGTGGAGCTCGGTGATGCCGAGGTCGGCGTACTGACTCGCGCGGGTGACGAGATCGTCGACGCTGTACGCGTAGGCACGCTCGTCCTTCTCGGTCCAGACGGCGAACGCGCAGAATCCGCATCCGACGACGCAGATGTTGGTCGGGTTGAGGTGCGCGTTGACGTTGTAGGTGACGTGATCACCGTGGCGGCGACGGGTGACGGTGTCGGCCGCACGGCCCAGATCCTCGAGGGGCGCCTCCTTGTACAGGAGGACCGCCTCCTCGGCGGTGAGTCGCTCGCCGTCGGCGGCACGTGAGAGAAGTGTGTCGAGCATTGGTGAAACGTAGCAAGCCCGTTGGCCGGAGAACGCTCCGGACGGGCGTGCAGACCGAGTCCACCGTCAACCGTCACCCCCAGGCGCGGACAGCCCTCCCCGACACCGGATGGCCCTGACGGCGCCCCTCGATCCGCTGGTCGCACCCCGCCGGGCGGCTGCTACGGTTGGCAGGTATGCCCTTCGCTGACGAGTTCCGCATGATCGTTGATGAGCAGCCGCCGGACTGGGCGTTCTTCGAGTGCCACCTGACGGTTGACGACCCCCATCGCCTGGCCGACGTCCGCGTCGCACTGGCACGCGCCAACGCGCGTCCTGTGCGCACGCTTCAGGATCACGACTTCGAGATCACCGTCGCAAACACACACGGGCGCGGAGCGGCGGCCGGGGTGGTCGAGTCGGCGCTGCGCATCATCGACGGACTCGGGGTCCGCGGGCGCATCTGGTGCGGCGAGACGGACGACTCGCTGCTGCCCGCCCCCGCACACCGGTTCGGGCCCTGACCGCGTGTACCGTTCCCCCGACGACATCGCCCTCCTCACCGAGCTCGCGGGAGTCCTCGATCGGACGATCGACGACGCCGGGCTCTCCAGCGGCACGTATCTGGTGCTGCGTCAGCTGGCGCGCGCCGGCAAGCCGATGGGTGTCTCGGCGATGGCGATGCTCCTGAGCGCCGAACCGGAGGAGATCGCGGAGATGTCGCGGCGCCTTGCAGCGTCGAACTACGTGACCGTCCGGGGCCAGGGCATCGAGATCGTGCCCGCCGCCGCGCGGCACATCGAGGAGATCGACGCACAGGCCGTCGAGGCCATGCGCACGCACGTCCTGGACCGGGCCCACTCGCCGACGGTCTACGGGCTGGTCGCCGCGATGCAGGGCGGACGCTTCACCGTCGACGACCTCCTGGACTTCATCAACGAGGGGCCGGACACCGACGAGGAGTAGACCGCCCGGATGCCCGTGGTGCCGGTGCGGCGACGATCACGACGGGTGCGGACGGGAGGAGCGGCTGGCCGACGGCAGGGATGGCGGCGGGGCCCCGGACCCCGTACCGGGTAGGCAGCGTTTCCACGAGTCGCGTGCACCCGCGCCGGGGAGAGGGGCCGGGCCCGTCCGCACCACGACCGGGGGATCACCGGGTCGCCGTCGTCATCCGGCGGGCCGCTCACGAGGCGCGACGTCCCCACCGAGCAGCCGTGCGGCATCCGCGTCGATCTGGTCCATCACCGTCGCGAGAGTCCCGGAGAGCGAGGCCGCGATGCCGGCACGACCACATGCGTTCTCGAGGTCGCGAAGGAGTTCGACCAGGGCTCCGTCGAGGGTGTCCTGGATCCCGACGAGGGGCTCGGTGGCGGCGAGGTAGCCGCCGTGCGCGACGTGCGCGTCGGACTGGAGCGATGCGGCGCGGTCGAGCTCGGCGATGCGCGCGATGGCCCGCATCGGGTCCAGGCGCCAGTCGGCGAGCGCCGTCGCCGACCGGGAGAGACCGCTCGCCATCGTCGCGGTGCGCTCATCGACCTCGGCCGCGGTCAGCCGGTCCGCGAGGGTTGCGACGAGGCGGCACTCCTCGCCGTCGATGCATTCCTCCACATGTTCCACCAGCAGCACCGCCGCGGCGGTCCGCCGTCTCTCCTCGGGATCGTCCACCGGGTGCCCGTCCGCATCGACGCAGAAGACCTCCTGGTCGCGCCGGACGCAGAGGTAGCGGCGCAGACGGGGTTCCGGCTCCACGGCGCGGATACCGGTCACCGGATTGCCGGCATCGTCGTACCGCGCGGCGATGGCGTCCAGATCACGAGCCAGGTGGTCCAGCGCGTCCGTCACCCCTCGAGGGTAGCGGGGATGGCCATCTCATGCAGCGCGCGGTCCGCCATGGCGACAGGCGCCGTCGACCGTCTCCGTACGGCGGACCACCGTGACGCAGCGGACAGGCACCCCTCCGACGGGCCGGTGACGTCGGGTCCCGGCGGGGGTCTCATCGCGGTCGGCCCCTGCGGATCGGAGCGGTGGCTGGGCCACACTTCGTCAGCGTGCTTGACGACCGACCACTTCCCTTCCCCCG
>CALMEC010000080.1 GCA_937862675.1 uncultured Actinomycetes bacterium | reverse complement strand
CGGACACCGTCGAGATCCCCATCGAGGAGGTGAAGGCCGCGCCGACCACCGCCGATGCGGAGAAGGCCCGCGACCTCGCCGATCGGGTCCGCGCCACGGCGCGCGATGTGACCCTGGACGGCCGGACCGCCGTGCTCACCCGGCGCGCTCTGACGAATGCGCTGCGCTTCCCCGCCGGTAAGGGCACGATCACAGTCACGCTCCATCCCGACGTGCTGCGCAGCGCGCTCCTGTCGGGCCTCGGCGTGCGTGAGACCGCGCCACGTGACGCGCGGATCACCGTCGACGGCACCCGGGCAACCGTGGTCCCCTCGCAGCTCGGCACGCGATTCGACGCGGCGAACCTGGGACAGACGATCGTGGCGAACCCCGATCAGGCGGCGGTCACCGCCCGGGTCACCCGGACGCCGCCGGCATTCACCACCAGGGACGCCCAGGCGTTGAAGATCCGGGAGAAGGTCGGCGAGTTCACCACCCCCTACGCCTGCTGCCAGAACCGGACGGTGAACATCCAGATCGCCGCGAGGACGCTGAACGGGACCATCCTCAAGCCCGGCGAGCGCTTCTCTCTGAACGATGCGCTGGGTGAGCGCACGGAGGCGAAGGGGTACCTGGAGGCGCCGATGATCGCGGGTGAGGAGCTCGTGGACTCCCGTGGGGGCGGTGTCAGCCAGGTCGCCACCACGGTCTACAACGCCGCGTTCTTCTCGGGGCTCGAGATCATCTCGCACACCCCGCACAGCTTCTACATCAGCCGCTACCCCAAGGGCCGCGAGGCCACGATCAGCTGGCAGACGCCCGACCTGGTCTTCCGCAACGACTGGGACGCGGGCGTCTACATCGCCGCGTATGCAGGCGACACGTCGATCACCGTCGCCATGTACTCGTCGAAGCTCGGCCGACGCGTCGAGACGACGACCGGGGAAAGCACCGACATCGTCCAGCCGAAGACCATCGAGCGGTCGAACCCGTCGCTCGAACCGGGAACCCGGAAGGTCATCCAGTCCATGGGTGATCCGGGCTTCAGCGTCTCGTACACGCGAAAGGTCTATCGCGGTGCGTCCCTGCACCGGGACGAGACCTACCGCTGGACCTACCGCCCGCACAACGCGATCGTCGAGGTCGGCCCCGCACCGCCGCCCGCGACGACGACCACCCCGGACAACGGCGGGACGTCGACAGGCGGCACCGGTACCGGCACCTCCACCACGCCGACCACCACCCAGACGTCACCGACGACCACGTCCCCCTGATCGCCCTAACACGGCGCCCGAGCGCCCGGTGTCCGAAAGGCGACCCTCGCCAGGGAATCCGGGGAACGGCGGATCCGCACCGGCGTCCGCGGGGACCTTCATGCGGTGTGCAGCCGGGTGTGCCGCCGAGCGAACGGCGGCGGCATCGAAGGTCATGCCTTCGGGAAGTGCCCAGCGAGCCTGCGGGCGACGGCCTCGACGTCGTAGGACCCGTCGGTTCGTCCCCCGAGTTCGGCGACAAGTTTCTTCGGCCACAGGACCTCGACGTCGCGGACGGTGAAGGCACCGCCGACGAGCGGCCAGCCCGCGTTCACGAAGCACAGCACACCGGTGATCGGGACATCCCCTCCGATGGCCTCGCCCACCACATGCATCTGGCCAAGCATGGCCTCGACCAAGTCGGTGCAATCGCGCGTGCCGACGACGAGATGCTCGGTGCGTGGCCGTAGGACTCCGCCGGTCACCTTCCGTTCGGGACGGCCGTGATAGCGCTTCGCGTCGATCACCCAGACACCCTCCGCGGTGACGGCCATGTGATCGATGTTCATGCGTGTGCCGGGCCGCTGCCGATCGTGAAGGACCACAAGATCGTCTGATGCCGCATCGTCGAGCCGGCGACCCAGACGCTCCTCTCCCACGGCACCGGTCTCCCACGCTTTCGTGCTCTGCTTCTCCGCAGAGAGTGCGACGGCGATCCCGCCGAGTATTCCCCACTTCTTGCGTGTGCGGGCCTCGTCCCTGGCCCGCCGTTGTTCGTACTCGCGACGTGCCGACGCGCCGGCATGACCGGATTCGATCTCCGGCTGCGGTTCCGTCGTCGCCGGTGAGCCGGAGGCATGCCACTCCGACATCGGATGGAGGCGCCCGTCTTCGTCGACCGAAGCCGGTGCATCGTGGTCCTCCCCCCTCCGCGCGGTCGTCGCGGGCCGAGAGGAAAGGCGAGAAGCCGACAGGACGGGGATCGTGGGGATGCCGCCGGTTCCGACCTCGGCCGGGCACCCTTCGCAGCGGACCGTCTTCGATGCACTCTCGTAGATCCCGGGCTCGCCCGCCGCGATCTCACGCCCGCAGACCCGGCACCGACCCGCGTACCGCAGTCGCATATGCCGGTCCCCAGGGTTCGCCGCGCTGGTCCTGCCCTCGGGCCCCGCACTCGGACCGCTCTGCCGCGTTGCGCCGGCCGGCGTCGGCAGACGCGACGTGATCGTGACATCCGCGGCGGCGGCCGTCGTCGCCCTTTCCGGGCCGGTGCTCGTCACAGGAACCGGCACGCAGTTCTCACAGCGCACCGTCTTCGTGCCCCGTTCGTAGATCGCGACCTCACCCGCCACGATCTTGCGTCCGCACATCCGGCATGCGCCGGCGAAGCGCAGTCGCATCCGTTTTTCGAGCGGCATCCGTTCCGCCTCGTTCATGCGGACGAGTGAATCACAGTCCTCGGCGATTGTCGAACCTCGAACAAACACACGCCGGGGCGCGGGACCGGAGCAGGTGTTCCGTCCGGA
>CALMEC010000079.1 GCA_937862675.1 uncultured Actinomycetes bacterium | reverse complement strand
TTCGCGGGGGTTCCCTGCGATGCTCGCCGCACCGGCTGGCGCGGCCAAAATCCCTCCGCCCGCCCCCCGGGCCGCTCCGCCCTGGGGTTCCCCGCCTGGGTGCTGTTCATGGCCGTGGTGTCGGCACGTGGCGCGATCGACCGCCTGACGGGCCGTGGCCCCGTCTGGCGGGGACGCCGGTACCCGCAGGCGGCCGCACCGCGCCGCTGACGACGTCCGCACGACCCGCCGTCGACCGACGTCGCCGGGTGAGACCTGACGGTGCGCAGGCCGCTGCACCGCCCCGCCCGTGATCGTCAGCGACGTACCAGCCGGATCACCTCGTCCATGCACGCGTTCACGCCGCGGAGCGTCGTGTCGATGACCCGGCAGCCACGCTCGGCCGCCTCGTCGCGCAGGCGGGCGGCGAGGTCGTCATCTGCGATCCCCTGTCCGTCCGCACGGTCACGGCGCACATCGTCGTCACAGTCGATCAGCACCGCCTCGTAGGCCACTCCGCCGATGCCCGCCGCCGCGTCCTCCAGCTCGTCGAAGCGGAGCCGCCCCTCCAGGAGGACCGGCGTTCCTCCGGCGGCCGCGGGCCCGAGACGCCGCATCCATTCCGCGGTCGCGGTGCGCCGCCCCTCGTCGGTCATCTCGTCCGAGGGACCCGTCAGCAGATCGAGGTGCGCGACCTGGACGTCCGGCTCGTCTGCCGCCACGGCGTCCGCGATGGTCGTCTTCCCCACCCCGGATGCCCCGATGAGAACCACGAACGCCATCTGACCCACCTCCCCGTTGGACTGCCGGGAGGATGCCATCCCCGGGCCGACGCGATGGACGGCCGATCGCGCGTCGCGGACCGTTACCGGCGGCGCACGGGTGGCAGCAGGATCTCCCGCGCGCGGTTGAGCGCCACCGAGAGCTCGCCCGCCCGCTCGGTGAGCAGCGGATGGAGACCGGACACCCGGTCGGGATGGCATCCGGCGAGGAGCTCTCTCCAGTGGCGCTGGATCGTGGACCGGCTCGCACCGGGGGCGACGCCCAGGAGCGCCGCCGCCTCGTCGGCGGTGGTGGGGACCTCGACGGACGGGCGGGCGGCCGCCTGGGCCGTCGCCTCCGCGCGCTCACGGGCCTTCCGTGCGCGGAGCTTCTCGGCGTCGACGGTCGACCACTCCTCGGCCAGGCGGGCCCGCTCGGCCAGGAGTTCCTTCCGTTCCTCCCGGACCTCCTCCGCCAGGTGCAGGAGCTGCGCGTCCCGGGTCTGCGGATCGTCGTGCAGGGCGTCGAGCATGCGGTCCGGGTCCACCGGGTCCGCCGCGTCGCCGGGCACGCGGCGGCCCTGGCCGGCCTCCCCGCGCCGGACGAGCTCGATGATCTCGTCGACCCCGAGGTGGGCACCGTTGCGCGACGCCGGGCCGTCGGAGGGACCCAGGCGGACGAGTCCCAGTGAATCCCAGGAGGGATCGACGACGTAGACGGCCGACGAGCGACCGCCGATCAGGGCACGGCGCGCAGGGCGGGCCTGATGCCCCAGGACGGTGAAGCGGGCCGTGCCCTCCCCCTCGCCGGACAGGTCGGCGAGCTCCGCGGCGAGGTCGGCCAGCATGCGCGACACATCGCGACCGTCCGCGCCTTTGGGCCGGACCGCGGCACGGGCCGCGTGAAGGGCCCCGTCGATCGCGTCGAGGTCGCCGTTCTGGCCGACGGCGATCACCGACCACCAGCGTCCCCAGGGATGCTCCGGGTCGACCGGGGCCAGGACCCGTCCGGCCTCCGCGGGATGGTCCAGTGCGAGAAGTGCGGCGCCCAGCCCGACGCGGGCATCGTCGTCGTCGGCCAGCACCGTGGCCATCCCGAGCAGGGCGACCTGCTGCCAGCGGTCGGCCTCCGACCGCGCCGGCACGGTCCCCGATCTCGTCACGAAGTCCGTCACGACAGAACACGGTAGCGACCCTCAGCCGGTCCATGACCCGGCGGGCGACCCGTGTCCCCCTCACCGAGGTCCCTATGCTCGGACACATGTCCAATCGCCTCGCCGACTCCGCCAGCCTCTACCTGCGCCAGCACGCCGACAACCCCGTGGACTGGTATCCGTGGGGGGACGAGGCGTTCGCCCGGGCCCGTGAGGAGGACCGCCCGGTCCTCCTGTCGATCGGCTACTCCTCGTGCCACTGGTGCCACGTGATGGCTCACGAGTCGTTCGAGAACGAGGACATCGCCCGGCAGATGAACGCGACGTTCGTCTGCATCAAGGTGGACCGCGAGGAGCGCCCCGACGTGGACGCGCTCTACATGCAGGCCACGCTCGCGCTGTCCGGTCAGGGAGGATGGCCGATGACGGTGTTCCTGACACCGGAGGCCGAGCCGTTCTTCGCCGGCACATACTTCCCGCCCGAGTCGCTCCACGGCCAGCCGGGCTTCCCCGACGTGCTGCGATTCGTGGACGAGGCCTACCGGACCCGTCGCGGCGACGTGTCGCAGACCGGCGCCCAGGTGCGTGAGCGTCTGGAGCAGCGGGTCGGCAGCGCACCGCAGCGTCCGCTCGCGGATGTGTCCATCGACGACGCCGTGACCGGTCTGGCCGTGGTCTTCGACCCCCACAGCGGCGGCTTCAGCGGCGCGCCGAAGTTCCCGCCGCACCTCGTCCTGGAGTTCCTGCTGCGCCGCCTCGCCTGGCGTCCCGGCGACCTGCACGCACGACGCATGGCGGAGACCACGCTCACCCACATGGCCGACGGCGGCATCCACGACCAGGTCGGCGGCGGGTTCCACCGCTACAGCACCGACAACGTGTGGCTGGTACCCCATTTCGAGAAGATGCTGTACGACAACGCCCTCCTGGTGCGCGTCTACGCACTGGCGTACGCCATCACCGGCGAGGGGCACTGGCGTGAGGTGGCGGAGAGCACCGTCGACTACCTGGAGCGCGAGATGGCCGCTCCGGACGGCGGGTTCGCATCCGCCCAGGACGCCGACTCGCCCGGCGGCGAGGGGGCGTACTTCACCTGGACCGCGGAGCAGCTGGAACAGGTGCTCACCTACGACGAGGGCGTCGCGGTCGTCGTGCGCTACGGCATGCGTCCCGAGGGCAACTTCGAGGGGGCCAACATCCTCCGCGTCGCGGCGCCGATGGCGAAGGTGGCGGAGGCCGTCGGCCCCGAGGCGCAGTCGCTCCTCGCGTCCGCACTGCCGAAGATGCTCGCGGCGCGCGCCGAGCGGCCCGCACCCGACCGCGACGACAAGGTCATCGCCTCGTGGAACGGCCTCACCGTCGGGGCGCTGGCCATGGCCGGCGTCTGGCTGGACCGCCCCGGGTACGTGGCGCGTGCCGCGGAGGTCGCCGACTTCGTCCTCTCCCGCCTCCGCGTCGACGGGCGTCTGCGCCGCACGTGGATGGACGGCGAGTCACATCACCTGGGGTGCCTGGACGACTACGCCAACCTGATCGACGGTCTCCTGGATCTCCACGCGGCCACCTCGGAGTCCCGCTGGCTCCGGACCGCCGACGAGCTGGCCGGGAACATGCTGGAGCTCTTCGCCGACGCGGGCGGCGCCGGCTTCTTCTTCGCCGGATCGGACGGGGAGGCGCTCATCGCCCGGACGCGCGAGGTGGAGGACCACCCCACGCCCAGCGGCAACTCGCAGGCCGCCTGGGTGCTGTGGCGCCTGTCGCTCCTCACCGGCAAGCGCGCCTATGAGGTGCAGGCGCAGCGGGCGCTGGAGCTGGTGTCGCAGGACGCGGTCCGTTTCCCGCATGCGTTCGGATCCGCGCTCATCGCCATGGACGCGATCACCGGCGCGCCGCCGACCCAGGTCGTGGTCGCCGGCCCGGCCGGCGACCCCGGCGTCGCGGCGCTCGCACGCACGGCGCGGACAGCCGACCCGCTCGCGCTCGTGCTGACCGTGGACCCCACGGACGCCGATGCAGTGGCGGCGTCACCGCTCTTCGCCGACCGCGGGCCGGTGGACGGGAGGCCCGCCGCGTATGTCTGCCACGGCACGACCTGCCAGGCCCCGGTGACGGACGTTGAGGCGCTGCGGGCGACCATGGCGGGCGCGCCGAGCTGACAGCGCCGGTGTCTCAGACGGGCTCTCCCGACGGACGGACGGGCTGTCGAAGGATGGTGCGTCGTCGCTCCGGTGCGGTGCGACGGGGATCGCCGAGGTAGATCTCGTGGTGGACGCCGGTCATCCGCAGACCGTGCGCCGGGATGAACGCGTCGTGCATCTGTGCCAGGACCGGCGCCTCGTCGTCGTACGACCCCACGTGCAGCGTCTGCACGCAGCATCCCTCGGAGAGGGTCTGGAGCCGGATCTCGTCGATGCGTGGTGCGGAGTCCTTGGCCGCGACCTCGTCCCGGACGGAGGTGAGCACGGCGTCGTCGATCCAGCCCGGGACCATGCTGAGAAGCGTCCAGCTCCATCGCGACTTGTCGCGCTCTCCGGTGAAGGTGTCCATGTCGTCGGACCACCACAGCCCCTCCAGCGGAGGGACGACATAGTCCCGGCCGAGGTCCCGCTTGCTCGTGAACTTGAGCGTGTAGGCCATCGGGTAGAGCGACCGCACGGCCTCGTCGAAGGCCGGTGCGGTGTTCGGATCCCCGTGACCGTCGATCATCAGGTACCGCATGTCGGGGATCTCGATGATGTCGAAGCGTCCCCTCCGGGCCCGGTAGCCGGGCAGCGCGCGCTTGAAGTCGACCCGTTCGCTCATCGCCCGATGGAGGCCGGCGACATCATGGGCACGGCCCCGCTCATCCGAGCGAGCCGGCGCGAAGCCCCGTCAGTCGTTCCTGCGTGAGATCCCACAGCGGGACCTCCGCATCGCCGCGACGCAGCCGCACCGTCCCCGACGAGTCCACCGTGCCCAGTTCGCGGAAGGTCAGTCCGACCGCATCGGCCTCAGGCCGGATGCGCGCCGGATCGCCGGCCAGGACGAAGCCGAACGTCTGCGCCGCCGTCACGTAGTCCCCGAGCGGCATCCCTCCGGGCACGGGCAACGCGTCCACGTCGATGCTCGTCCCGTATCCGCCGGCCGACTCCAGGAGCTGGATGACCGTGCCGACGACACCGGCGCGGGAGATGTCACGTGCCGCCCATGCGGCGCCGATGTCCGACAGACTCGGGATGAGGTCGAGATCAGCCGCGGCACGCTCCGCCCGCGCTCCGTCCAGATGGTCCAGGACGATGCGCGTGGCGTCCGGACGACGGACCGCGACCTCCATCGTCGTCACCATGACCAGCCGATCTCCGGGGCGCACGTTGACGCAGGAGAGCGGCCGTCCGGTCCATCCCACCGCCACGACGGCGAGCGCCGGGACGTCGTCCACGGCCGTGTCCCCGCCGAGCACCGGGACGTCGAACGCGGTGGCCGCGTCCCTCACACCCGCCAGCATCCGCCGCACGGTGTCGACGGGTCCGGCGGGCGAGCTCACGAGTGCCATCGCACGTGCACCCGACGCCGCCACGTTGGCGAGTGCCGACACCACACCACGATGCGCGGCACGCCAGGGGTCGGCCGCGATGTCGGACGTGGGCACACGATGGGTGGCCACCGCGCCGGCCCACTGATCGACGATCGGGATGAGGCCGGCGTCGTCACCGTCGCCCCCCAGGATCTCGGCGACCGCGTCGAGCTCGAGTTTGGCCCGCACTCCGGACGCCGTGCGGATCCGTGAGACGAGCGGGGTAAGGTCATCCACGGTGCGGACTCTACGGATGGACGCACCGGCTCCTCACGTTGCCCGGTCCGAGTCCGTCGTCCCGGCCGCCCGCACCCGCACCCTCCTCGATGCCGCCACGCCACCTCGTCGCCCGCGAACGCCACGTCGCCCTCACCGCACCGTCCGTCGCCGGACGTGTGAAGGTCGACGGCCCCGGGTGGATGTGGATCGCCGGCGCCGGCGGCGCCGTCCACGTCACCGGGCAATGCGGGCCGCGCGGTCCGCGGACCGTCGTCGTCGACGACGTCCCGCGGATCGATCTCGGAACCCCGGTCACGATCGACCTGGTGACCGCGGACGTCGCCGGACGGATGCCGCCGCCCGAACCGGGCCCCCGCGATCTCACGCTTGCGCTGTGCGGGCTCCTTCGTCCCCATCTCTGGAACGATCCGGCCACCCTCGCCCTGGCCCGCGAGCCGTTCGCCGGCGTCCTGCCCCGCATCATCGGACGCGGCCCGGGGCTGACCCCGGCGGCCGACGACGCCGTCTGCGGATACCTCGCGGCACGTTTCGTCGTCTCGCCACCGGCCGCGGCGCGGGATGCCGCCCTGGTGGCCGGCCATCTGGACCGCACGACCGAGCCGTCGCGCTCGTTGCTCCGAGCCGCCGCCGACCACGGTGCGGCCTACGCCGCGGCGGAGGCGGTGCTGGGCGTGCTCGTCAGCGGGGACGGCACCGCGATCGCGCCGGCGCTCCGCGGACTGCTCGAGCTGGGAAGGACGACCGGGCGCGCGATCCTGACCGGCCTGGTGTGCGGGCTCACCGCGGCGCCCGGCACCACGGACCGCTGACGGCGGTCAGCGGACCGGAGGGACGGATCAGCCGAGCCGGCCGGTCCAGCGCTCCACGGCGTCCAGGATGCTCAGCTGGCCCGCCAGGATCTTGCTGCGGGCCACGGCGAGCGACATCCACTCGGCGGCGTCCATCTCCGGGAACTCCTGGATGCGCCCGGACCCCCGTGGCCATTCCATCTCGAACAGGTTGCGGGCCACGAAACGAAGCGCATCACGGTCCTCCACGAGCACCGTGTACGCCCTCACCATCTTGCTGCTCCGCTGCCGGAACTCGCCGAGGTCGACGCGCGGTCCCGCCGGGCACGGCATGCCGATCTCCTCCTCGAACTCGCGTTCCGCGGCGGCGAGCGCATCCTCGGCGGACGGGTCGAACTGCCCCTTCGCGATGGACCACGCGCCCGGGTCCCGATTCGCCCAGAACGGTCCGCCCATGTGGGCGGCGAACACATGGACGGTCCGGTCCTCCGCGAGGTGGACGGGGATGATGCCGGCGCTGTGGACGAGGTCGGACATCACGCAAGGCTACGACATACGACCCTCGTGACCGGCCGGGCTTCACCCCGCCACAGGGTGCCCGGGGCGCGGCTGCCCGTGTTCCACGCTCCGCGCTCGGACCGCCCGGAAAGCCCTCGTGTGCAGGTGGTTCTCTGTCCTCCGGCTTCCGCCTGAATATTAAGACACGGTTAAGCTGTCGGGTGAGGGGCGGAAGCGCTCTCACTCCGGGGGCCTGACGGGCGCGCACGACCCGGACCACGGGGCCGGTGGCGTGGCATCCTGTCTCCATGCCCGACGTGAACGAGTACCAGGCAATGATCGAGGCGGCGCTCCCGGGGTCCACCGTGGAGGTCATCGATCACGGGGGCGGGGACCACCTCTCCGCGGAGGTCGTGGCCACGCAGTTCGCCGGCCTCTCCCGCATCGAACAGCACAAGCTGGTCTACGCCGCCGTCAAGCAGTACATGGACGACGGGACCATCCATGCCCTCGCCCTCAAGACCCGTACCCCGGAGGACTGATGAGCGACACCCTCACGATGACCGATGACCAGATCCTCGAGCAGATCAAGAAGGAGGTCGCCGAGAATCGCGTCTTCGTCTACATGAAGGGCACCCCGGACATGCCGCGCTGCGGCTTCAGCAACCGGGTGGTACAGATCCTGCGCCTCACCGGCACCGAGTTCGGCGCCCGCGACATCCTCGCCGACCCGCGCATCCGCGACATCCTGGCCTCCTGGTCGGAGTGGCCCACCAGCCCGCAGGTGTTCGTCGACGGCAAGCTGATCGGCGGCTGCGACATCACCACCGAGATGTACGAGAGCGGCGAGCTGCAGCAGCTGCTCGACCAGAAGTAGGACGGAGCTCCCCGGCGGCCCGGACATCCGGGCCGCCGATCCCCACAGCCGTCCGCTCGAGACCCCCGGCGGACGCTCGATCCGCCTCATCCCCTCGGCACCTCGAGGCGGATCGGAGACACCGGTGACGAGGCATCCTGCCCTGGGATGGCCGGGTCCCGACGGGCGGGTGGCCGTCCCCGTCCATCTCGTCGTCGGCACGCGTCGGACACGACGCCTGTGCGTGGTGTCCATATGACATGACGCGGCTCAGAGCCAGCCGCGCTCCTCGGCGATGCGGACCGCCTCACCGCGATTGCTGGCACCCGTCTTCCCGATCACCGCCGAGAGGTGGTTCCGGACGGTGCCCTCCGACAGGTACAGCCGGCCGGCGATGACCGCCACCGACGCACCGTCGCGCGCGGACCGCAGGACGTCCGTCTCCCGGTCGGTGAGCGGCGAGTCGCCGACGATCAGGGAGTCGGTCGCCAGGTCCGGGTCCACGACGCGGAGCCCGGCATGCGCACGGCGGACCGCGTCGGCCAGCTCGGCCGCCGGGGTGTCCTTGACCACGAAGCCGCTGGCGCCGGCCTGGAGCGCCCTGCGGAGATAGCCGGGCCGCCCGAAGGTGGTGACGATCAGGACCTTCGTGCCCGGTGAGACCGCCGTGATGCGCTCCGTCGCCGAGATGCCGTCGAGCCGCGGCATCTCGACGTCCACCAGGGCCACGTCCGGGCGGTGGGCGGCGGCCGCCGCGACGGCCGCCTCTCCGTCCTCGACCTCGGCCACCACCTCCAGGTCGCTCTCCAGCCCGAGGAGTGCCGAGAGCGCCCCGCGCACGAGTGCCTGATCGTCGGCAAGGAGCACCCGGATGGGCGGCGTCACCGCGGCCTGCCCGGGACGGCGGCGGCCCGCGCCACGACCTCGAGGACGAAGCCGGACTCGTCGCTGGTCGTCACGACCACGGCGCCGTGGGACGCCGCACGCTCCCGGAGCCCGAGGAGGCCGTGCCCGTGGTCGGCGTCGCCGTCGGCCCGGCCATGGCCGTCGTCGGAGATGGCGACACGGTTCATGCCGAGGGCGATCTCACAGCGGCGCGCTCCGCTGTGACGGATCACATTGGTGACCCCCTCACGGACGCTCCAGGCGAAGAGCTCCTGCAGGTCTCCGTCGACCTCGTCGGCGACGGGGGGGACGACGGCGCGGATCTGCGCCGCCTCCAGCGCACCGCGTGCACGCGCCAGTTCGTGGCCCAGGGTCATCTCGCGGTAGCCCTCGACGGCCCGCCGCACGTCACCCAGTGCGCTGCGGGAGAGGTTCTCGAGGTCGGCGATCTCCTCGCGTGCCCTCTCGGGGTCGACGTCGATCAGGCGGCCCGCCAGCTCGGCCTTGACGGTGATGACCGTCAGCGAATGCCCGAGGATGTCGTGGAGGTCGCGCGAGAAACGGTTGCGCTCGTTGGCGACCGCGAGCCGCGCGTTCTCCTGGCGCGCGGTGAACAGCGCGGCATTCCGGGCGATGGCGGTGCGGACCCCCCACACGGCCAGTGACGCGACGAGCACGCCGAAGAGGATCGACGGGTCGTGGTCCCACCCCGGGATCACGATGGTGGCCAGGTAGGCGCCCACACCCGCGACGACCGCGACCGGCCACCCGACGGCCGAGGGGAAGACGAACATCGCGACGACGGCCAGGTAGACGGCACAGACGGTTCCCGCCTGGCCGATGCATGCACAGATCGCGACGGTCAGCGCGGCCAGGACCACGACCTCCGCGATCCCCCGACGGGCCGTCTGCCGGACGGCGGCCGACAGGAGATCCCGTCGGCGGTGCCGCGCGAAGACCGAGAGGTAGAGGACGACGAACACCGCCAGAAGCGCGATCCCGAGCCACCCGGCCACGGTGTCGCGCCGGCGCCACCCCTCGAGGAGCGGGTAGGCGAGGTAGAAGAGCCAGATCCCCGCCCAGAACACGCCCGGCCCGCGGAGGCCGGATCGCGGCCATCGCCGGCCGGATGCGCTGTCGGTCGTCGCGGTCACGCTGACAGCGTAATCCCCGCAGCGCGCGGACGGTCAGGCGCGGGCCGTGTCGCGGCTCATCCTCCACGCCGCGCCCGCCACGAACAGGGCGAACCACGCGACGGCGTTGACCACCGCGTACCACGGCAGCTCGTGGGTGAGAGGTGCCCGCGCGATCTCGGACACCCCGTACATCGGCGTCCAGTAGGCGACCTCACGCACGCTTGCGGCGTACTGGTCGAGCGGGATGAAGACGCCGCCGAGGAACGACAGCAGCGCCAGCCCGGGGCCGATGATCTGCATGGCGTTCTCACCCGGCACGATGTAGCCGACGAAGACACCGAGGGCGGCGAAGGTGAGCGTGCACACGAGCGTGAGGAGCGGGCAGACGAACCACAGGTGCACCGGCATGTCGGCCTTGCCCTGGGCGGCTCCGACGACGTAGACGACGGCGATGGCGCATGCGCCCATCACCAGGGCGACCATCGCCTTCACGAGGATCGCGGCGACGGGGTTGATGGGCGTCAGCCGGAGCTGGCGGTTCCAGCCCGTGGTGCGCTCCATCGCCACCATGGAGCCACCCGCCGCGGCGGTCAGCGCCGCTCCGTACAGCGCGATCGAGATCAGGACGTAGGCGGCGACGTTGCCCGATCCCACCCGGTCCCGCCAGCCGCTCTGACCGCTGAACGACAGCAGCAGGGCCGCGGGGAGGACCATCGCGAAGACGATGGTGCGGCGGTTGCGCAGCATCCGGCGCAGCTCGATGCCGAGGACGGTGCCGTTGAAGCCGCCGAACCGGGTTCCCCGTGGTCCGGCCGCCGCGGCCGTCGCCGGCGTCGCGTCAGAAGGCCGCATCGTCGTGTCGGTTCCCATGGTCACCCGTTCCCTTCATGATCGGCGGTGAGGTTGAGGAACGCCTGCTCGAGGCCCTCGGAGGTGATCTCGATGTCGCGGGCGGACGTGCGGGTGAGCAGATGGCGGGCGACCGCGTCGGAGTCCGCCGAATGGATCAGGACCTGCTCGCCGCGGATCTCGACGCTGTCGACGCCCGCGATGGCGGCGATCGCGTCGACGTCCGGATGCGGGAGGGTGGCGCGGACGGTGCGCCCGCCGGCCAGTGCCTTGACCTGGGCGCCCGTGCCGTCGGCGACGATGCGCCCGTGACTCATGAGGACGATCCGGTCGGCGTACTGATCGGCCTCCTCCAGGTAGTGGGTCGCGAACAGGACCGTCCGCCCGCGTGCGGCGTCACGGCGGATCGCGTTCCAGAACACCCGGCGCCCCTCCACGTCCATGCCGGTGGTGGGCTCGTCCAAGGCGAGCAGCCGGGGGTCGGGAAGAAGGGCGATGGCGAACCGCAGACGCTGGACCTCGCCGCCCGAGCACTTGCCGACCCGGCGGTCGGCGAGCTCGGTGATGCCGGCGGCGGCGAGGACCTCGTCGACCGGTTGCGAACTCGGGAACAGGCTGCCGATGTAGCGGACGGTCTCGCGCACGGTGATGTCGCGCAGGAGCCCACCGGACTGCAGCACGGCGGACACGTACCCGTGCGAGATGGCCGCACGCGGACTCATGCCGAGCACCTCGACCGTCCCGCTGGTGGGCTCGGACAGCCCGAGGATCATGTCGATGGTGGTGCTCTTCCCGGCCCCGTTGGGCCCGAGGAACGCGACGATCTCACCTTGTTCGATGGCGAGGTCGACGCCGCGCACCGCATGGACGTCGCCGAAGGTCTTGGTGACGTCGACGATGTCGATCGCGGGGTGTCCCGACGGATCAGGTGCCAGGCGGGCGATGTGTGGGGATGTCGTTGCCATGGATCCATGGTCGCCCACACGGCGATCCCGGTCCCAGGCGGTGGGTCACGCCCCGGCCATGACAATTGTCAGAGCGTCGGCGCTGGCGATCCGGGCGGGCGGAGCGGCCGTCCCGCACCTCGCCGCCGGATCATGCCGGCCGTCCGCCGGTGCCAGACCATCGCTGTCGGCGCCCCCGGCGGGGGCGCCGACAGCGCGGTCGGGCCATCGGTGTCGCTATCCGACCGCGTATCCGAGGCGCACCACACCGCGCTTCAGCCCGCGCAGCACGGCCGGATGCGCTCGCTCGGCGTTCGCGACGCGCTTCCACGCGGCCCGGCGATACTTGACCCCCGCATCGGACGCCCCGGCCAGGTATGCGGCGAGGGCATTGACGCGCTCGCGCGGCGAGTCACGCCGCAGCAGCACGTAGTTCCTCCACGCCTGGTTCATCGTCCGCACGCCGACCGCCGGGAACTTTCGCGTCACGATGACGAACCTCCCGTTCTGGAAGTTCCAGACCCGACCGGGAAACGTGCTGCTGGCGTAGGAGGCGTTGAAACCGTAGGCGAAGCGGTCGTCGACGCCGACGAAGTCGGTGACGCGGTCGGCGTTCAGCTTCTGGAGCCGCGGGAACGAGTTGCCCCAGAACTGGGACGTCAGGACATAGCGGCCCGACGCCGGCGACCACCAGACCACCTTCGCCTCGTAGCAGCAGTGCGCGCCACCCCAATAGGTGGTGAGAAGGATCTCCGGGTCACCGTCGCCGGTGATGTCGCGCACGACGAGGGCGGTGGCGGGATCGATCTGGTTCTCCGCGACCTGGAACTTCAGGGCCGCGGTGTCGAACGTCTGCACGGGACGTCCGGGTGCGGTGACGGTGAGCGACTGGTCCTGCGTGGTCGGCCATCCCGCCGTTCCGAACGACGGGTCCACCGTGTAGGTGTAGTCGGCGGTGACCCCCGCCCCGGTCCGCGAGAGGGTGGCACCGTTGGCGACGCCCGCGACCATGAGCGCGAGCACCAACGTCAGAGGACCACCCAGCCGGATTCCGCGTCGCATCGATCTCTCTCTCCTGTGGTTCGTCGGCGGCGGTCTGCTCGCCGCCGCAGGAGGGATCAAACACGATCGGGCCCGATGTCGTCGGCCCGCCGGCCCGATCCGGGGTGTGTCACGGTGCCCGGCCGGTCCGCGTCGCGGGTGACCGGCTCACGACGGCAGCGTGAATCCCCCCTGCCGGATGAGCCTCTTCCCCTCCGCCGAGGTGGCGAACGCGACGAATGCCGCCGCCGCGTCCGAATGCGGGGATCCAGCGAGCGGGGCGATGTAGTAGGTCACGAGGTTATCCGTGGAGCCGGGGACCTCCACGGTGCGGATGAGGCTGTCGGCCGCCGTCTCGGCGGCCTCGCTCGCCCACATGAACCCGGCCGCCGCGCGGCCGGACGTGACCCGACCCAGGATCTCCATGGGTTCCAGACGCTGGTACGCGTGGCCGCGGAACGCGTTCTCCTCCATCAGTGCCTGCGTGGTCACTCCGCAGGAGGTGGCGGGGGTGCATGCCACCCACCGCG
>CALMEC010000078.1 GCA_937862675.1 uncultured Actinomycetes bacterium | reverse complement strand
TGCTTCGAGCGCTTCGGAGCCGATGGCTGGGAGGTGTTCGAGAGCGTCATCGCCTACGCGGCCGCACAGGGGCTCATCGTCATCGCCGACGCCAAGCGCGGCGACATCGACGCCACGGCGCGCGCCTACGCCGACGCTTTCCTACGCGATCCGGTCGACGCCCTCACGGTCAATCCCATGCTGGGTGGCGATGCGCTCGAGCCCTTCGTGACCCGGGCCGGAGCCGAGTGGCGCGGCCTGTTCGTCCTGGTGCGCACGTCGAACCCCGGGGCGCGTGACCTGGAGGATCTGCCCCTGGCGGATGGTCGTCTCTGGCACGAGGCCGTCGCCGATCTGGTGGCGGGCATCGGCGAGCCGCACCGTGACGCGTCCGGCCTCTCGGCGATCGGCGCGGTGGTGGGTGCGACCGTTCCGGAACGTCTCGCCGACCTCCGCCGGCGCATGCCGGACCAGGTGTTCCTGCTGCCGGGCGTCGGGGCACAGGGCGGGACGCCTCAGGCCCTCGGTCCGGCGTTCGGTGGGCGTCCGGCCGGTGCGCTCGTCTCGGCCAGCCGGTCCATCATCTACGCGGACGATCCCGCCCGTGCCGCGGACGAGCTGCGCACCGCCGTCTGGGGGGCCTGGACGGCGGGCTGATCTCCCGTCCGCGTGGCAGGAAAGCACGGTCACATTGCTAACGTGTCGGGTGATGGGACGCCGCCTTCTTCGAGCACTCCTCGTCGTCGGCGTCCTCGTGTGCGCGGCGCCCGCCGTCGCCGCCCCGCCGCCGGTCCAGGCCAAGGCGTACATCCTGGTCAACCCGGCCACCGGAGAGGTGCTCGCGGCGAAGAACCCGGACCGCGAACTCCCCATGGCCAGTACCACGAAGCTCATGACCGCCATCGTCGCGTTACAGCGCTCCACCATGACCACGATGGTCCGGGTGCCGTCCGGCCTGCCCGGCGGATCGACCGCCGATCTCGTACCGGGGGAGCGCATCAGCATGAAGACGGCGCTCACCGGTCTCATGGTCAGCAGCGGCAACGACGCGGCCGTCTCCATCGCCACCACCGTCGGCAAGGGGTCGGTGGCCCGCTTCGTCTCCTACATGAACGCGGAGGCGGCGGAGATGGGCCTCACCCACACGCACTTCGTCAACCCCCACGGCCTCGACGCCGCCGGCCACCATTCGTCGGTGCGCGACCTGGTCAGCATGGGTGAGCGCGCCATGGAGTCGCCGTTCATCCGGCAGACGGTGTCGCACCAGGTCTCGACCATCCCGGGCCCGGGCGGCGTCGGCACGCGCCGGCTCCAGTCCGAGAACGACCTGCTGGGCATCGACTCGGAGGCCGACGGGGTGAAGACGGGCCACACGTCGGGCGCCGGGTACTCCATCGTCGCGCACTCCACCCGCGCCTCCACCAAGACGGGGCTCTACCTCGCCATGATCGGCTCGCCGTCGCGGGCGCAGCGGGCGCAGGACGCGCGGCGGCTTCTTCGCTGGGGACAGTCGCAGTACGTGCGGGTCAACCCGCTGCGCGGCGATCAGATCATCACCCGCGTCCCGGTGCGTGACCGCCCGGACACGCGCGTCGCGCTGGTGGCGGATGCGCCGTTCGCCACCACCGTCCGCCTCGGCACCCGTCTCACGCGCACCGTGGTGATGCCCGTCGAGCTGCAGGGCCCCATCGCCAAGGGCACCGCCGTCGGCGAGGTGCGGATCCTGGCGAAGAACCGGGTGGTGGGGAAGCGCAAGCTGGTCGTGGACCAGGACGTGGACGGGCCGTCGCTCCTCGAGCGCGTGCGGTCGGGTGTGGGGAGGATCCTGTGATCCTCACCGTCACGGTCAACGCGGCGCTCGACCGCACCCTCACCGTCCCCAACTTCGCCAGCGGCCACCGCCACCGCGCCACGCAGGCCATCGCCCTGCCCGGAGGCAAGGGCGTCAACATCGCGCGGTCGCTGAAGCGCCTGGGTATCCCGGTCATCACCACGGGCTTCGCCGGAGGGCGCACCGGCACGCTCATCGTGGAGCAGCTCACCGAGGAGGGGATCCTCAACGACTTCGTGCGCGTGCGCGAGGAGTCGCGCGTCTCCACCGCGGTAGTCGACCCGATGGTCGGCAGCCAGACCGAGGTCAACGAGGTGGGTCCCTCGATCGGGGACGACGAGGTCGACTTGCTCTTCAGCAAGCTGAAGTACCTGTCCAAGGGTGCCGACTGCCTCGTGCTGGCCGGGTCGCTCCCGCCGGGAACCCCGCCCGACCTCTACGCCACCATCCTCCGTGAGTTCCGGGCCACCGGGCTCGAGACGGCGGTGGACGCATACGGCGGCACCCTGCGCGCCAGCCTTCACGGTGAGCCCGGCATCGCCAGCCCCAACCGCCGGGAGGCGGAGGAGCTCGTGGGCTACGAGTTCCAGGACGACTCCGACATCGCCGGTGCGGCCGAGCGGATCGCGCAGATGGGTGCGGAGGTCGTCCTCATCCACGACGCCGACGGTGCCGTGGCGCGGGTGCCGGACGGTCGCGGGGCACGCACCCTGCGCGCGTCGCTGCCGCGGATGCCGGAGGTGGCCGCCACGGTCGGGTCCGGCGACGCCTTCCTCGGCGGCTTCATCTCCGCCTGGCTGCCCGACCGCGACGCCGAGGCGGCGCTCCGGACGGCTGTCGCCAGCGGCGCCGCCAATGCCCTTCAGCTGGGGGCGGGCGTCTTCTCGGTCGAGGATGTCGACTCATTCGCCCGGAGGGTCATCATCGAAGAGGTCGACGTCGCCCAGGGTGACGAATGAGCCGCTAAACGCGGGCATTCCGTCGGCGTGCGGTTCGGTCTGGCGGGAGGAGATGGCACGGCGGCGTCCAAGACTGGTACCTTGGGTGTCTGACGCGCGTGACGGACTCCATGATCTCCATTGCATCTTTTCGAAGCCCAGGCCGGCAGCTGTCCGCTTGGGCTTTTTCGTGTCCGCACGGCGTATTCGCACACGCATTCGGGCCGGGGAGGTAAGGGTTGGAGATCGAGATCGGAATGGGCAAGCGCGGTCGCCGGGCCTACGGGTTCGACGAGATCGCGATCGTTCCCAGTCGTCGCACACGCGACCCCGAAGACGTGGACATGTCGTGGCAGCTCGCCGGGCGCACCTTCGGCTATCCGCTTCTCGCGTCCGCGATGGACGGCGTGGTCAACCCCACCACGGCGGGCATCATCGGAAAGATCGGCGGCCTCGGGGTGATCAACCTCGAGGGCATCCAGGCCCGCTACGAGGACGCGGACGCCAAGCTCGAGCAGATCGCCGGATTCCCCGTCCCCGAGGCCACGCGCGGCCTCCAGGAGATCTACCGCGAGCCGGTCAAGGCCGAGCTCATCGCGCAGCGCATCCGTGAGATCAAGGACCAGGGTGTCGTCGTCGCCGGGTCACTCACGCCGCAGCGCGTCCGTGAGTACATCGACGTCGTCATCGACGCGGGCCTCGACATCCTCATCATCCAGGGCACCGTCGTGTCGGCCGAGCACGTCTCCACCCGTGACGAGCCGCTCGACCTCAAGCGCTTCATCGCCGAGGTCCCGGTCCCGGTCATCGTCGGTGGCTGTGCCTCCTACTCGACGGCCCTGCACCTCATGCGCACCGGCGCCGTGGGCGTGCTCGTCGGGGTCGGTCCCGGCGCGGCGTGCACCACCCGCCAGGTGATCGGCGTGGGCGTCCCGCAGGCCACCGCCATCGCCGACGCGGCCGGCGCCCGAATGCAGCACCTGCTCGAGACCGGCACCTATGTCAACGTCATCGCCGACGGCGGCATGGCCTACGGCGGCGACCTGGCCAAGGCCATCGCCTGCGGCGCCGACGCCTGCATGATCGGCTCGCCGTTCGCCAAGGCCGCCGAGGCCCCGGGTCGCGGCTACCACTGGGGGATGGCCACGTTCCACCCGCAGCTGCCGCGCGGCACCCGGGTCAAGACGACCACCATCGGCACGCTCGAGGAGATCCTCACGGGCCCGGCGCACGAGAACGACGGCACGCTCAACCTCGTCGGCGGCCTGCGCAGCGCGATGGCCACCTGCGGCTACGACTCGATCCACTCGTTCCAGAAGTGCGAGGTGATGGTGGCGCCGGCCCTCAAGACCGAGGGCAAGAAGCTCCAGCAGGCCCAGCACGTGGGGATGGGGTAGCCCTGGCCACCGCCGAGCACGCCGCGCTCGACCCCGCCCTCGCCGCCGCGGCGCCGG
>CALMEC010000077.1 GCA_937862675.1 uncultured Actinomycetes bacterium | reverse complement strand
TCGATCGTCTCACCGAGGACGTTGAAGATGCGTCCGAGGGTCTTCTCGCCGACCGGCACCGAGATCGGGGCGCCCGTGTCGGTGGCCTCGCTGCCCCGGGACAGGCCGTCGGTGATGTCGAGCGCGACGGCGCGCACCCGGTCGTCACCCAGGTGCTGCTGCACCTCGGCGACGAGCGTGGTCCCGTCCGGCCGCTTGATCTCGAGCGCGTTGTAGATCGCCGGAAGATCGCCGTGGAAGCGCAGGTCCAGCACGACGCCCTTGATCTCGAGAATCGTCCCGGTGTTTCCTTCTGCCATTACTCAGGTTCCTCGTTCGGTCGGTGGGATTACGTCAGGGCGTCGGCACCCGCGACGACTTCCAGGATCTCCTGGGTGATCGCCGCCTGGCGCGCGCGGTTCATCGCAAGGGTGTACTGGTCGATCAGGACGCCGGCGTTGTCGGTGGCGTTGCGCATCGCCGTGCGACGCGCGGCCAGCTCGGCCGCGGCGCTCTCGAGGAGGGCGCGGAAGATCGTGTTCTCGATGTACGTCGGCAGCAGCTCCTCGAGCAGCTGACGCGCCTCGGGCTCGAAGAAGGCGAGCGCCTTCGACGGGATGTCCTCGGGCTCGCCGTCACCGTCGACGTCCTCGTCCTCGACGACGTGACGCGGGACCGGGAGCAGCTGCTCCTCGACGACCCGCTGCTCGAGCACCGACTTGAACTCGTTGTAGACGAGCACGACACGGTCGTAGCCGCCCTGGGTGAACTGGTGCACCAGGTGGTCGGAGACGTTCTGTGCGTCGGAGAAGCCCGGGTTGACCGAGAATCCCTCGAACGTGGTGTCGATGGTGAGGCCGCGGAAGCGGAGTGTCCCGATGCCCTTCTTGCCGACGGCCACGAAGACGACCTCCTCGGCCCCCTCCTCCTGCATGCCCACGGCGACCTCCTGCGCGCGGCGCAGGATGTTGACGTTGAACGCGCCGGCAAGACCGCGGTCGCCCGTGATGGTGACGACGACGCCCTTCTTGATCGTCGTGCGCTCCTCGAGCAGCGGCAGGCCACGGCTCTCACGGCTCTGACGGGCCGCCTGGATCATGAGCACGCGCAGGCCCTTCGCGTACGGGCGGAGGGCCTCGATGCGCTCCTGGCCGCGACGCAGCTTCGCCGACGCGACGAGCTCCATCGCTCGCGTGATCTTCCGCGTTCCACGGATCGAGTCGATCCGACGCTTGATGTCACGTGAGGATGCCATCAGGCCGCCGCACCCTCCGCCGCCGGCTCCTCGGCGACCGACGGCTCACCGACGCCCGAGCCCATGCGCTGGCTGCGGAAGTGCTGGATGAACGCGTCGAGCTTCTGGGCGAGCTCGTCCGGCAGATCGTTGGACTCGCGGATCTGGGTGAGGATCGCCGACTCCTCGCGGAGCGCACCGCGCAGGTCCTCGTTGAAGTTCGGGACCTCGGCGGGGTCGACGTCGTCCAGGTAGCCCTGGTTGGCGGCGTAGATGATGGCCACCTGCTCCTCCACGGGCCACGGCTGCAGCACCGGCTGGTTGAGCGTCGCGACCTGACGGGCGCCACGGGCCAGCGTGCGCTGGGTGGCGGCGTCGAGCTCGGAGCCGAACTGCGCGAAGGCCTCGAGGTCACGGTACTGGGCGAGCTCCAGCTTCATGCGGCCGGCGACCTTGCGCATGGCCTTGATCTGGGCGTTACCACCGACTCGGGAGACCGAGATGCCGACGTTCACCGCCGGGCGGATGCCCTGGTAGAAGAGCTTGCTCTCCAGGAAGATCTGGCCGTCCGTGATGGAGATCACGTTGGTCGGGATGTACGCCGACACGTCACCGGCCTGGGTCTCGATGACCGGGAGGGCGGTCAGCGAGCCGCCACCCAGCTCGTCGCTGAGCTTGCAGGCGCGCTCGAGCAGACGGGAGTGGAGGTAGAACACGTCGCCGGGGAACGCCTCGCGACCCGGCGGACGCCGGAGCAGGAGCGACATCTGGCGGTAGGCGTCGGCCTGCTTGGAGAGGTCGTCGTAGACGCAGAGGGCGTGGCGGCCCGAGTAGCAGAAGTACTCGCCGAAGGCGGCACCGGCGTACGGGGCCAGGTACTTGAGCGGGGCGCTGGCGGACGCGGTGGCGGCCACGACGATGGTGTAGTCCATGGCGCCGGCGTCGCGGAGACGCTGCACCAGCTGGGCGATGGTCGACGCCTTCTGACCGATGGCGACGTAGACGCAGACGACGTCCTTGCCCTTCTGGTTGATGATCGCGTCGATCGCGATGGTGGTCTTGCCCGTTCCACGGTCGCCGATGATGAGCTCGCGCTGCCCGCGGCCGATCGGGATCAGGGCGTCGATCGCCTTGATGCCGGTCTGCAGCGGCTGGGTGACCGGCTGACGCTGGACGACGCCCGGAGCCTTGAACTCGACCGGACGGAACTGGTCCGTGTCGATCGGGCCGCGGTCGTCGATCGGGTTGCCGAGCGGGTCGACGACGCGGCCCAGCAGGGCCTCGCCGACCGGCACCTGGATGACCTTGCCGGTGCGGCGCACCGGGTCACCCTCCTTGATGAGGGTGTCCTCTCCCAGGAGCACAACACCGACGTTGTCCTCCTCCAGGTTGAGGGCCAATCCGGTCACGCCATGCGGCAGCTCGAGCATCTCGAGGGCGACGCAGTTCTCGAGCCCGTGGACGCGGGCGATGCCGTCACCCACCTGGAGGACGGTTCCCACCTCCTCGGTGTCGATGTCCCCTGTGTACTGCTCGATCTGCTGACGCAGGACCTTTGTGATCTCGTCGGGTCGAAGCTCCATCGGCGTGTGTCCTGGTTTCCTCGGTGAGTGTTCTACGAATGGATGCCGGTAATGCTTTTGCGAAGCCCGCGGAGGCGACCGCGGAGGGAGGCGTCGGTGACGACACCGCCGATGCGGAGGACGAGGCCTCCGAGGATCTCGGGGTCGACCGTCTCGGTGATCTTCGCGGCACGACCGGTCTGCTCGGTGACGCGTGCGACCACCTGCTCGCGCAGGTCGTCCGTGAGGGGCACGGCACTGGTGACCTCCACGACGATCTGTCCGGACGCCCGGTTGACGCGGTCCGTGTAGGCGTCGGCGATCTCACCGAGCTCCTCCAGCCGGCCACGATCGACCAGGACCCTCAGGAGGTTGACGGTGAGCGGATTGTTGGTCCCCTCCAGCGCACCGAGGGCGTTCTTCTTGACCTCGGAGTCGACCTCCGGGTTGAGAAGGACGCGCCCGACGTCGCCGTGCGGCGTGATGACCTGGCGCAGGGCGTCCAGGTCGTCGCGCACCGCGTCGACGGCACCGGCCGGCTCGGCCGCCTCGAAGAGGGCCTCGGCATACGTGGACGCGGCGCTCACGCGGTGGCCGCCCCGTCCGTCTCGAGGTCGAGATCCCGCAGCGCGTCCTCGATGAGGCGCCGGTGGTCGTCGTCGCTGAGCGACTTCTTGGTGACCTTCTCGGCCGCGGCCAGCGCGAGGCTGGCGACGTCGTCGCGTACGGACGCCAGGGCGGCCTTGCCCTGGGCCTCCGCCTGCTGGCCGGCGTCGGTGAGGATGCGGTCCCTCTGCCCCTCGGCGGCCGTCACGATGGCGGCGCGCTCGCGCTCACGACGTCCGCGTTCGCGGAGTTCGTCGGCCTCACGACGGGCGTCGGCGAGCTGGACCTTGTAGTCGTCCAGCATGGCGACGGCCTCGTCGCGGCTTTTCTCCGCCTCGTCCAGGTCGTTCTGGATCTTGGTGCGGCGCTTCTCGATCATCTCGCCCACCGGCCCGAACACGAACTTCTTCAGGATGAAGAGCGTGATGAAGAAGATGATGACCGTCCAGACCATCAACCCCGGGCTCGGAGAAAGAAGCGGGTTGTCCCCTTCTCCCTCGGTGGAGGCGACGAGTGAGACGCCTGTGAGCAGGAACTCCATATGACTAGGCGAGGAAGAAGGCCACGAAGCCCATCAGGAGGGCGTAGAAAGTGATGGCCTCGGTGAGCGCCAGACCAAGGAACATGATTCCCATGAGGTCACTGCGCAGTTCGGGCTGACGGGCCACCGATTCGATGGTCTTACCCATCAGGTAACCCACACCGACGCCGGGGCCGATCGCGCCGAAACCGGTCGCGAGACCGAGCGAGATGGCCTTCGCCGCGTCAACGATGTTGCCTTCAAGTGCCACTTGTGTATCCCTTCGTAATGGTGGTCGTGGTGTTTCTCGTCAGTGCGAGTCTGCGGTGGCGAAGCCGATGTAGATACCGCTGAGCATCGCGAAGATGAATGCCTGCAACCCGGCCACGAGAAGCATCTCGAACAGGTAGAAGAACAGGCCGAACGGAATGGCGACGGCACCGAAGTAGTTGCCGAGGAGCAGCACGAAGCCGCTTGCCATGATGATGAGAAGGTGTCCCGCGAGCATGTTCGCGAACAACCGGACCGAGAGGCTGACCAGTCGCAGGACGGTGGAGAGCATCTCCAGGATGAAGACGAACCCCTTCATGATCGGGTGGATGTCGCCGGAGGGTATGTAGCTCTTGAGGTCCCCGCCGAAGCCGTGGTGGGCGATGCCCTCGTAGTTGAAGACGACGAACGTGACGAACGCGAGCGCGACCGTGACGTTGATGTTGCCGGTGGCGGCGTAGAGGGCGAGGTCCGGCACGCCCCACAGGCTCTTGTGCTCACCGCCCGGGAGCGGGACGAAGCTGATCAGGTTGTTGACCAGGATGAACAGGAACATCGTCGCCACGAACGGGAAGTAGCGCGTGAGCATCTTGGAGGCGCCGAGGGTGGTCCGGGCGATCTGCTTGTCGGCGAAGTCGTAGATCAGTTCGAGCACGTTCTGGGCGCCCGTCGGGCGCATGCGCAGCCCGCCGCGGACGACGAACAGGCCGACGAGGATGCAGATGAGCGACGAGGCCATCAGGTACGCGACGGCCTTGTTGATCGAGAGGTCGATGAAGCCGAGGTCGAGATTCACCCATGCCGGCAGCGCGAACTCGTTCTGCGGCTGGAAGAGCTTCTCTCCCGCCGCGTCCTCCGCCGGGGAGCGGTGCCCCCAGATCGCCACGACCAGGGTCCACACGATGATGAGCGCGAGGAACGCCCAGACGTAGTACCGGAGCTTCCCGCGCTCCCTCTTCGGAGCCTTCTCGGGAGGCGTCTCGACGGCGACGGCATCACTCATGCGCGTCCTCCAACCTTCTTCTCCTTCTGGCGGATGGCGTGAAGAACCGAACGACCCATGAGATCGAACGTGAACGCCGCGGCGAACACCCCGGCGCCGATCAGTCCCATGACACGGTCCACCTTGCCGGCGAACAGGAACAGCATGAGCACGACGATGACCGCGCGGCCGATGGATGAGAGGCCCACGAGCCCGACCGCCATCGTGGGATCGAGGCCCTGTGCCACCTTCATGATCCCGATCTGGATCACCCAGCTGAACGTGAACAGCCCGGCCCCGAGGAGCCAGCCGTTGAACGATCCGCCGGCGAGGAGGACGACCGGGAGCGCGATGGCGATGACGACGAATCCCAGGATCGCGAACGTGAACTCGATCGCACGAGGCGCGCGTACCGCTGCGTCTCCAGCGTCAGCGGCCTTTCCCAGCATGTCGTCGTTTGCCGCTGTGGCGGATATCTCCAACCGGTCAGGGTCCTCCGTGATGGCAAGTACTCCAGTCGAACGCTTTGGGGGGCACGTCGCAGCACGATGAGGCCCACACCGGGGCGGGAGTATATCGACGCGCCCGACCACGTGGTGGCGGCTTCCGATCGAGAGCGCCGATCGGGACGTTTGACAGTAGTACTCGGTAGTAGGCGAAGGGTCAGCCGGGTTCCGGCACCGCGGCGGCCGTCCGCTCGCGGAGCGGTGACGCGCGTGCGATGCCCTCGACGATCCGGCCGAGCAGTTCGGCCGACGTCCCCATGTTGAGGCGGACGAAGCCCCGGCCCGCGTCGCCGAACCACGTGCCGGAGGTGAGCGCCACCCTCCCCCGTCTCAGGATGACCGCGGCTGGGGCGTCGCCCCTGCCGCGCCCGCCGAGGGCG
>CALMEC010000076.1 GCA_937862675.1 uncultured Actinomycetes bacterium | reverse complement strand
CGCCGTCGACCCTGTGGCACCCCATGTGCGTACCCCGGACGTCGCCGTCAGCGCCGAGGTCGCAGCCGCCCTCCAGGGGATGCGACCGAAGCACCGGGACGCCCTCTTCCTCCATGCCGTGGCGGAGCTCTCGATCGACGAGATCGCGGTGGCGATGGACGTGGCGCCGGGCACCGTGAAGTCGTGGCTGCACCGTGCACGTGCCCATGCCCGGCGCGCCCTGGAGACGAACCCGACCACCGATGCCGCCGCACCGGCCGCGTCGACGGAGACGAATCGATGATCGACGACGCACTGCGGCGATTCCGCACGTACCTTCCCGACGCGGGTCCCGGCGACACCGATGCCCGCGCGCTCGCACGACGGGTCATCGACCAGGAGCACACGACTCCGGCGTCACGGCGAGGCCGTCGACGCGGGTTGGCCGTCGCGACGGCCACCGGACTCGCGGCGGTCGGCGCCCTGGCGGTGGTGGCGACAAGGGTCGACCGTCGGTCCGGCGCCGCGGCCCCGGTCGTGATCGGCCAGCCGCGCGTGGACTGGGGCATGCGGGCTCTCATCTCCGTGACGCCCGATCCCGGGGTGAGCGTCGAGGACGCCACGCAGCGGGCGAAGGAGCTCCTCGCCGAGCGGCTGGCGCAGCTCGACGTCAAGGGCGCGCAGCTGAGACCGACGAAGCCCGGTCAGCTGAGTCTGACGGTGCCGGGTGCCGAGGACCCAATGCAGATCTCATGGATCATGCAGATCAATCACCTGAAAGTGTTCCGCACCACTGGGAGGGTCCTCACCGGACGCACCCTGGCAGAGCTCCGGCGGAGCCTCCGTGCCCCTATGCAGGGAGCCCGGGTCAAGTATCTGGTCGAAGTCGAACGTCGGCGAGCCCCGTCGCCCTCCGACATCCGGCTCGTCGACACCGTCGACGAGGCACAACGCCTCGCCCGGCGCCTGCCCGCCGAGTCGTCCTTCGTCGCCGTCGATGCCGCATCGGCTCTCGTTCTCAGCGAGCCGGGTCGGTACTCACTTCTCCCGTCGGCCCGGACGGTTCCGAGCGACCGGCTGGACCTGACGACGACCGCTTCGGGACTCGTCGTCTCCTATCCACGGTCCGTCGGCGGTCCGGGCCGCGTCTACGTCGCCTCTTCACAGTTCGGCATCGGAACCGGGACGGATCGGCAATGGGTCGCCGCAGGTCCTCTTCGTCCGACCCGCTCGTCGGCCGATCCGACGCGCATTCATGTGGTCGTTCCGCAACCAGGTGCCCAACGTCTCCTCTTGGAGACGACGACGACGGACCCGACGCCTCGTGATGATCGGCTGCTGATCGGTGACGCAGCCATCACCAGCCTCGCGCGTTACGGATCGCCCCCGATCGAAGGCGTCCCTGACCAGAGTGCCGCTCGCACACTGAGCAGCTTCGTCAACGGCCGAACGCCGGCGGACGCAGCATGGCGCCGGGTCCTCACCGATACGAGCGATGGGGTATCCGTGAGGCTCTTCACAGCCTCGAAGGCCGGACCGAAGTCATTGGCGGCTGCCGCATTCACGGTCAGCCGCGGACGACGCACTCTGTCAACCGGCTCGCTGGGAATGAGCGGTACGTCACAGACGCCCTGTCCCGTCGGCATCGGCGCACCTGCGATGAACCCCTGTTCCATCCTCCCGCCGGTGCCGATGCAGCCGGGCGTCATCGCCGGCGGCCGTATTCAGCCGGAGGTCGCGCGGATCGAGGCACGTACCGCATCCGGACATCGCTTCTCCGCCATCATCGAAGGAAGCTGGTTCGTGGTGGTAGCGGACGAACAGCTGCCCATGAGTGACTTCCAGTCCGCCGTTCGCCTGACCGCGTTCGCGAGGGATGGAACCGTCCTGCGGCAAACGGGGTCCTGAGCGTTCCAATGAACGTCGCATGTTCCGGCGAGGCCCATGTCACGGTTACCTTCCGGACCGGGAGACCGTCCCTACAGCAGGTAGCGGTGCAGCATGCTCTCCGGGTCGACGCGGTCCACCTGCAGTGAGCTGTGGTCGATGCGCTCCATCAGCTCGGCCAGGTCGTCGCGGTGACGGAGCTCGATGCCCACGAGCGCCGGGCCGGTCTCGCGGTTGTTGCGCTTCACGTATTCGAAGAGGGTGATGTCGTCATGTGGCCCGAGCACCGTGTCGAGGAACCGCCGGAGCGCACCCGGCTCCTGAGGGAAGTTGACCAGGAAGTAGTGCTTGCGGCCCTCGAAGACGAGCGAGCGTTCCACGACCTCCGAGTACCGGGAGACGTCGTTGTTGCCGCCCGAGACGACGGCGACGACCCGTTTGCCGGGCTCGACATGGACGATGCCCTCGTGCCCGGGTGACGCGAACGTCGCCGAGGCGAGGGCGCCCGCCGGCTCCGAGATGATGCCGTCCACCTGGTAGAGGGCGAGCATCTCGCTGCAGACACGGCCCTCCGGGACCGTCACCATCTGAGGACGGTGACGGGCGACGACGGCGAACGGATGGGCGCCGATGCGCCGGACCGCGGCACCGTCCACGAACGTCTCCATGGCCGCGAGATCCACGGGCTCCCCCGCCTCCAGCGCGGCGGCCAT
>CALMEC010000075.1 GCA_937862675.1 uncultured Actinomycetes bacterium | reverse complement strand
CGTCGTGACAGGCGTCGTGATCACGGCTCTCGTCGTCTATCCCGGCCGTCGGCACCTGACGTGACACTGTGCCCGCCGTCCGTGACGACCGCGACACGTGCGGCGCGGGTTCCTGTCATCGTGACGACGACCACCACGCCAGCAGCGGGCCGAACGGATCGGGTCGTCGCGTCTCAGCCGATCCTCACCGCACGCGTGAAACGTCCGTTCCGTGTTTCTCGAGAGGCTGCTGCTAGCGTGCCGCCGCGAATGAAGGTTCTGTCCTCAGCGCGGTGGGGCATCCTGCTGGCAGGTGTCATCGCCTCCCTCGCGTTTGCGGCGGCATTCACCTCTCGTGCGCACGGGGCGGAGGCCGAACGCCTGACCGTCGTGCGCGGCGGCGGCTCGGTGGCTGTCGAACGCGGGCGTAGCGGAGGCAAGGTCCTGGTGCTCACGGGCGCGCCCGGAGCGAAGGGCACCGTCGTCTCCCCGGGCGGCAAACCGCTCGGGCTCGTGGTCCGGGTCGCCGGGTGCCGCGGTCTGCCGCGACTCGTCGTCAGCCTCAACAGGACCGTCGTGCTCAACACCATCGTCCGGACGGCGGGCTGGCATCGCGTCGTGACGCCCAAGGCGGTCAAGCCGGGGCGCTTCACATTGACGGTGCGCCTCGCCAATCAGGCGCCCGGTAAGTGCCGGCGCGCGATCCGCATCGACTCGTATGCCTTCGGTGCCGGTCCGTCGCCGTCCGGTAGCCCCGCGCAACCCGGTGGCAGCACGGGTGCAGGTGCCGCCTCCGTCGTCGGCTCCGCGCCGGCGGCCGCCTGGTGGCGCCCGGCGCAGGCGACGACGTGGCAGTGGCAGCTCAGCGGATCACTCGACATGAACGTCCCCGCGCAGATGTACGACGTCGACCTGTTCGACCGCACCGCGGTGCAGATCGCGGCGCTGAAGGCCCGGGGGGCACACACCGTCTGCTACATGAACGCCGGTGCGCTGGAGAGTCGCAGATCCGACGCCTCCAGTTTCCCGGCGGCCGTGCTCGGCAACACGATGTCGGGCTGGCCCGACGAGCGGTGGCTCGACATCCGCCGCATCGACCTCCTCGGCCCGATCATGGAGAAGCGGCTCGACCTCTGCCGGTCCAAGGGATTCGACGCGGTCGAGGCCGACAACGTCGACGGCTACTCCAACAACACCGGGTTCCCGCTCACCGCTGCCGATCAGCTCTCCTACAACCGCTTCCTTGCGGCGGCGGCGCATGCCCGTGGACTGGGAATCGGGTTGAAGAACGACCTCTCCCAGGTTCCCGCGCTCGAGCCGAGCTTCGACTTCGCCGTCAACGAGGAGTGCTTCGAGCAGTCGGAGTGCGGGCTTCTCGATCCTTTCCTCCGCGCGGGCAAGGCCGTGTTCAACGCCGAGTACGCCGTGTCCACGTCCAGCTTCTGCCCGACGGCACGGGCCAAGGGCATCATGGCGATGCGCAAGAACCTCTCCCTTGACGCGTTCCGGGAGCAGTGCTGGTAGCAGCGGAGCGCCCGGCATCGTGCGGAGAGCATGCCGGGCGGCGAGCGTCGAGGGGGGCGGGTGCGGCGGCGACCGGCGTCCCGACGTGACAGGGAACGGGATCGTTGCGGGCAGCGCTCCGGATGCACGGCCCCCGTCTCCATGGGGCACGGAGGACAGGCCCCTCGGATCGCTCCGACGCGGCGGCTATGCCGCGGGGTGCCATGGCCCGTCGCATCCGGCGGCGCACCTCCTAGAATCCGGCCGTGCCGGAACACGTGACCATCACCGTCCGCCTGGTCGACGGGACCCCGGGCGGTCATGAGCGCCATCGTGTCTCACTGCGCGTCGGCAGGGGGACGCCCGCCGGCGCGGGATGGGCGTACGTCTGCCGGGACTCGGCACTCGGCGCCGTTCCCCCGGCCGGTACCACCTACGTCCTCAACGGGCGACGGACGATCCCCGCTGCACGGCTGGACGACGGTGACGACCTCGTGATCGTCCTTCCCGCGCCCCCGCCGTGACCGACCCGCGCCGGAGCCTGCCGTCGGTCGATCACGTGCTCGCCCGGCCGGAGATCGCCGTCATGGTCGGCCGGTACGGACGGGCCGCCGTTGTCGCCGCGGTACGCGACGTCCTCGCCGAACGGCGCCGACGCCGTGTGCCGGAGGCGGGCATCGCCGACGATGTCGAAGCGCGGCTCGGGCCGTCGCTTCGCCGTGTGATCAATGCGACCGGGGTCGTCCTCCACACCAACCTCGGGCGTGCGCCGCTCTCGGACGCCGCAATCCGCGCTGCGACGGACGTCGCCGCCTACTCCACGCTGGAATGGGATGCGTCGACGGGGGAACGCGGGTCACGGCAGTCGCACCTCCAGGAGGTCCTCCGTGTGCTCACCGGCTGTGAGGCATCGTGCGTCGCCGCGACCAACGCGGGTGCCGTGCTGCTGGCGCTGGTCGCGCTCGCCTCCGGGCGCGAGGTCATCGTCTCCCGTGGTCAGCTCGTGGAGATCGGCGGGGGCTTTCGCATCCCGGAGATCCTGGAGGCCTCCGGCTGCCGGCTGGTCGAGGTGGGGACGACGAACAGGACGCGCATC
>CALMEC010000074.1 GCA_937862675.1 uncultured Actinomycetes bacterium | reverse complement strand
GTGAGCGACAGCGCGGTCGGGATCATGCCCGCGACCATCGCGACCGTGGTCATCAGGATCGGCTGCGCGCGCTTGTGTCCGGCGTCGACAATCGCCTCGTCGCGCGGCACCCCCGACGCCATTTCCTCGATCGCGAAGTCGACGAGAAGGATGCTGTTCTTGCCGACGATACCGAGCAGCATCAGCACGCCGATGAACACGGGAAGCGAGAGCGGATAGCCCGTCAGCAGCAACGCGACCGCCCCGCCGAGCGGGGCGAGCAGAAGCGAGCCCATGTTGACGAAGGGCGGGATGATCTTGCGATAGAGTAGGATCAGCACAGCGAGCACGAGAAAAATCCCCGATACGACCGCGATCGCGAAGTTGCGCAGCATCTCGGCCTGCCACTTGGCGCTCCCGAGTACCAGCCGCGTGACCCCGGCGTCCCGCAGCGTGTAGGTGAGCGGAACCTCCTTGGTGGGCGCGATGCCCACCCGGGCAAGGGCACGCCCGAGCCGTCCCCGCGAGTCCCGGGCCGCGTCGACGGCGGCCTCGATGTCCGCGCCGGACGCGATGTCGCTCGCGGTGACCTTCACGACCGGGTCCGCGTCGTCCTCACGCACCAGGCGGATGGTCCGGTCGAGGTCGGTGCGGAGCGTCCTCTGCAGCTTCGCCGTGGCACCCTGGGTGCTGAGACCACCGATGTCGACCCCGTTGACACGGACCCCGGACGGGATGGTGTCCGACCCCGTGGTGAGGACGACGACGGTGATGCCGAGCGCGGCGGCGATGATCACCACGCCGGTGATCCGCCGCATGCGCCGCTGACGTCGCCGTCGGCGCACGGTTGCGACCCGCCGTGTGCGGCGCTCGTCGTCGGTGATGTCGGCAGCGGGCGGAGTCATCGGGGAGGCACGCGGGAGCGGAGCGGAACAGCCGGTACGTTAGCGCCCGAATGACGACCTTCGGGTTCGCTCCGGTTGGCCGTTCTCCTCGTGCGGGCCGCAGCGGGTGTTCTCGGCGGACACGCGACCGGTGTCACACCGTCGTTCTGCGCCGGGCCGACCACCCGGTCCGGATGGCTCCGACCACCGGCGGAAGTGAAGTCTTCCCTGCTCAGCGCCGATGAAATGGGCAGCGAGGTGAGATCCCGTTCCCCGAGGATGTGAGCGATGCAGAGGTTCCAGGTACCCAGGAGGCCGGTGACCCGTCGGGGCATCGCCGATGCGGACACGGTCGCCGCGTGCTGACCGCCGCCCTCGAGCGCCTCGACGCGCTCCGTCGTGACGGGCGGCAACTTCGCGTCGGGCTGATCGGCTTCGGCGCCGTCGGCCGGACGGCCCTGACCCAGCTGGACCAGATCGCCGGGATCCAGGTCGTCGCGATCTGCGACGTCGCCCCGTCCACGGCACAGGAGTCCGTGAGCCGTGCCGACATCGCCCACCCCGGTCTCATCACCGACGAGATCGACGTCCTGTTCGGCGCCCGCCCCGATGTGGTCGTGGAGGCCACCGGCGTGCCCCTCTCCGGGGTGGCCCACGCGGCGACGGCGATCGAGCATGGCTGCCACGTCGTCATGGCCAACGCGGCGGCCGACGCACTCGCGGGTCCCGAGCTGGCCCGTCGCGCCCGCGAAGCGGGCGTCGTCTACACACTCGCCCAGGGCGACCGGCCGGCGATCATCTGCGACATGGTCGCGTGGGCGCGGGCCAACGACTTCATCGTCGTCGCTGCGGGGCGCGGGACGGTCCATCGTCCGGGCCATCACCAGCGGACACCGGACACGGTGTGGGACCTCTTCACCCACACGGAAGAGGAGATCCGCGCCCGTGGATACAGCGCACGCAGCTTCACCGCGGCGGTCGACGGCACCCAGTGCGCCATGGAGATGGCATCGGTGGCGAACGCCTGCGGCCTCGTCCCCCAGACGGACGGGCTGGCCAATCCGGCCTGCGGAGCCGACCGCCTGGCCGAGGTCCTCGTGCCGAGCTCGTACGGAGGCGTACTCGAGCGTGCAGGCACCGTCGAGGCGGTGAGCACGATCACCCCGGACGGAATGCCGGTCCCCGGCAGCCTGCGCTTCGGTGCGTACCTGACCCTGTCGGCGCCGAACGACGCCGTCGCGCGCACGTTCCGCGACCACGACCTGGTGACGGATCTCCCGGGCCGGTTCGCGAGCGTCGTCCGCCCGATCCCGCTGCTGGGGATCGGTGTGCCGGTCAGCGTCCTCGCGGCGGGGCTCCTGGGCCAGTCGACCGGCGTGCCGCGCGGGTTCGTGGCCGAGGTCGCCGCGGTCGCCAAGAGGGATCTGGCGAACGGCGAGACGCTGGACGGGATCGGCGGGGGAAACGTGAGACTGCCCCCGACGTGGGCGCGCGGGGGCCCGACCCCGGCGGCGCCGCCGGCCCCCTGACCGGCCCCAGGAGCCATCTGGCCGCCGTCAAGAAGACCTCGATCCTCGCCCTCAAGACGTCGCGAACCAACGCGAAGGCCATCGCCGCCCTCGCGCGAGAAGAAGACCGGGCCGCCTACTACGCCAAGACCGGCGTGGTTGGTGGGCTTGGCATCACCTTCGGCACCCAGGTCGGCGCGCTGCTGCTCCCACTGGTCCTGCCGCCAGGTGCGGTCGGGGATGCGACCCGCCGACTCCGAGGGCAGGTCGATGCCGGTCGGTGCGCCGAGCCCGAGCGCGCGGGCGGTCGAGGCGAACGGGTCGGGCGTCGTCGACCGCGCGGCGAGGCCGCCCTGACGCTGCCACGCCGAGTAGGCGAGCTGGTAGAAGACGGTGTCGCACGAGATCTCGAGCGCCCGGGCGAGGCTGATGTGGCCCTGCGGCGCGGACTCGTAGTTGTGGAAGTCGCGGTCGCCGAT
>CALMEC010000073.1 GCA_937862675.1 uncultured Actinomycetes bacterium | reverse complement strand
CTGCTTCTCCGCGACGCGCTGCGCGAGGCCGCGACCGACCACGGGAGGCGGGACGACGCCCTCTGGTCGGCGCGCGATGGCGGCGCCGCGCTTGCCGAGCTTCTCGACGGCATCGCCGGCGACCGCGACCGTGGCCGGATCTACGTGGCCAGCCAGGACAGCAGCGACCTCCGCACGATCGATCTCTCGACGGGTCAGCTGATCCGGACGGTCCCGGCCTCCGGCGCGGTCCTGAACGCCGCGGTCGACAGTGAGCAGGGCATCGTCTACTCGGCGGTGTTCGGCACCAACGCCGTGCTCGTCACCGACGCGGACACCGGGGTCAAGATCGGTGAGATCACCCTCGGGACCTCACCCAACGACGTCATCGTCGCCGGCGGATCCGCGTTCGCCGTCGATCGCTCGGTCACCGGACCCGAAGGCAAGTCGCAGCTGTGGAAGATCACCCCGACGGGAGCCGGCAACGGTCCGACGGATCCGACCGACCCGCAGCCGGTCCAGGCGGCCGTGACGGTCGTCGGCGAGGCCAGGATCGGCGGGACCGTCACCCTGCGCGGCACGGGGTGGAAGCACCCCTCGAACGGCGGATCGACCATCGCGGTCAAGCTGGACGACGGCGCGTTCCTGGAGCCGGGCGGCCCGGCCAACGGCGTGTGGCAGGTCATCCAGGCCGCCGATGACGGCACCTTCGAGGTGCCCCTCCGGCTGCCCGACGGGACGACCGGCGCCGCCGGATCCGTCCCCGCCTACACGACGGGGGCACACTCGCTGCGCTTCCTCACCGGATCACTGAAGCCCGGAGACCAGGGCCGTTCGGTCAAGGTCGACATCACCGTCGGTGCCGCGACGACCCCGGTCCCCACGGATCCGCGCCCCACCGACCCCGGCCCCACCAACCCGGGTCCCGGCAACCTCACCCCCACCGCACCGGTGGCGAAGGCGAAGCCGAAGGTCGGCGCAAGCGTGAAGCGCACGCTCTCGAGCCGTGAGCGCGTGATCGTCCGGGCGGTCGTCAACGGCAAGAAGCCGACGGGAACCGTCGTGGTGCGCGTCGGCAAGCGGACCGTCAAGGTCGTGAAGATCGCCAAGCGGAAGGGGAACCAGGCGATCGTCGGGGTCCGGCTTCCGCGTCTGAAGGCCGGGACCCACACGGTCACGATCGTCTACCTCGGCGACACCGCCAACGCCCGGTCGACGTCGAAGGCCGTTCTCCGGGTCACCCGCTGACACTCGGACAACCGGGACGGTCGTCGGCACCATCTGGTCGCCGGCGGCCGTCTCCGATCCCTCTGTAGAACACCACCATCGATTCCATCGCAAGCACGCCGAGCGGACCGTCCGACATCTGGCACGAATCCGGGTACCGCACGACGCAGCTGATCGTCGTACTGTCGGCACTGACCGTGGCCACCCAGGCGATCCTCGCCGCCGACGTGCCGCTCCCGACGTTCCTGACGCTTCCGCTCGGCCTCGCCGTGGTCGCGTTCTGGTGCTGGGCGCCCGGCCGGGCCCTCCTCGGCGCCACCAGGTGGCCGGGTCGCGAGATGGCCGCGATCGGCGTGAGCCTCGCCATCCTGGCCCTGGGCTCGGGCCTGGCCGTCCTCTCGGGGGTGTGGCACCCGCGTGCGGGTACCGCCCTGGTGGCCGTCGTCACGGGCTGCGCCGCCTGGCTCTTCCGCCCGTTCCACGGCAGGCATGACCGGCAGCGCGCGGGGACGAAGGAGTGGATCGCGCAGAGTCGCACCGCTCTCGGCACGGCGCGCATGCCCGCGGTCCTCCTGGCCGCGGCCATGGTGCTCTGGCTGGTCTCCCTGCCTCTGATCGACGTTCCCCGGCTCGGCCGCTGGGGCCTTCTGATCAGCGGTCCGCCGACGTTCGGGATCTCCCTCGCCCTCGTCGTCGCCGCCTTCCTCGCAGCGCTCCGACTCCGGCGGATCGGCTGGATGTGGGCCGCGCTCCTCGGCGCCGTCCTCGTCGAGCGCGGCACCGGGGCACTCGTCCTGGACGCCCCGTCGGTCGACTGGGCGTACAAGCACCTGGGAGTGGTGGACCTCTTCGTCACCCACGGGAAGGTCGACTGGGGCCTCGACATCTATCAGGGCTGGCCCAGCTTCTTCTCGGCCGTCGGAACCCTGCAGGAGGCATCCGGCATCTCGGCCTTCGAGCTCGCCAAGTGGTTCACCCTCGCAGTAACCGTCGCCACCGTGCTCGCCGTCCGGGCCCTCGCCCGCTCGCTCGGCGCGGACGAGTCCACGGCACTCACCGCCGCCGGTCTCGCACTCGTCGTCAACTGGGTCTACCAGGACTACTTCTCCCCCCAGGCCCTCGCCCTCGTCCTGAGCCTGGTCGTGCTGACGCTGGTGTTCCGCCGGGGATCGGCACGGCGCGTGCCCGTCCTCGCGCTCCTCGTGTTCGCCGCCGTGGTGACCACGCACCAGCTGACCCCGGTGTGGCTGCTCGGAGCCGTCATCGCGCTCACCGTGCTTCGCCGGGTGCCGTGGTGGCTGACCGCCGCCATGATCGTGCTCCTGGCCGGGCAGGTGGCATTGAACATCGACGTCATCCGCGGCTACGGACTGTTCAGCCAGTTCGACGTGGTGAGCAACGCGCGCACGACCGCGGCGTTCGACCTCGGCTCCGAGCAGCTGGACTGGCATTCCCGGGCCAATCACGTCGCGACCTTCGCCCTCTGGGGCGCGAGTGCGCTGGTGGCCGCGGTGGGCCTGTGGCGGCGGCGCTGGTGCGCCTGGTTCCGGAGCCCGCGGGCCGTGGCCGCCGTGCTGGCCTTCTCCCCCTTCGCCATCCTCCTGGCCCAGAGCTACGGGGGCGAGGCGGTGCTCCGGGTGATGCTCTTCTCGATCCCCGGGTGCGCCCTGCTCCTCGCACCGCCCGTCGTCCGCTGGATCACGGGCTCGCGTCTCACCGCCCTCGCCGCGTCCGTGTTCGTGTTCCTGCTCACGGCGTCCGCCGGGCACGCGTACTTCTCGACCTTCGGCCACTACGCGGTGACCCGCACGGAATACCGCGTGGCGAGCATGCTGGAGCGCGAGGTGCCCGGGAAGGCCTACCTGGCCCCGATGAGCTCCTACTGGCCGGTTCGCCCGACCGCCGCGTATGCGTGGCGGCTGCGGGATGACCCGGAGTTCGACACCTCGGTGCAGAACAAG
>CALMEC010000072.1 GCA_937862675.1 uncultured Actinomycetes bacterium | reverse complement strand
AGGTCGAGCGCCGCCACCACGAAGTCCTCGTCGAAGGACGCGCAGCGCGCCGTGACGTTCCCCTCCGCGTCGAACAGCGCGGAGTTGCCGTCGAACACGAGCTCGTCCTGGCCGCCGACCAGGTTGCAGAACGCCAGGGAGGACCCGGCGTCGGCCGCACGGGTGGCCAGCATCCGCTCGCGTCCCGCGGCTTTCCCCTGGTAGTAGGGGGACGCCGACACGCAGCAGATGAGATCGAGGTGCGCGGCAGACAGGTCGGTCGCGACGGGCGACGAGTACCAGATGTCCTCGCAGATGACGACCCCCACGCGGGCACCGGCGATCTCGACGACGAGCGGCGCCACGCCGGCCTGGAAGTAGCGGGCCTCGTCGAAGACCCCGTAGTTCGGCAGGAAGCGCTTATGATAGACGGCCTGGACGCGCCCGCCGCCGATCACCGCCGCGGCGTTGTACGCGTCGTGGTCCCAGTCGACGTAACCGACCACGGCGACGGTGCCGAGCGCCGCGGAGGCCTCAGCGATCTCCGCCACAGCCGCCTCAGTGCGGGCGGCGAATCCGGGGCGCAGGAGCAGGTCCTCCGGCGGATAGCCGGCGACGGCCAGTTCCGGGACGAGGAGGATCGCCGCGTCCTCACGATCCGCGCGTGCGAGCGCCGCGATGACGCGCGCGGTGTTGCCCGTCACGTCCCCCACCACCGTGTTGATCTGGGCGAGCGCGATTCTCACCGGCCGACTGCCTCCTCCTCGCGCGGCCGGTGGACCCGATGCGCGATAGTCTTTCTCCGACGCTCACACCACGATACTTCATCCGGGCGTCCCCACTCGTCGCGCACATGGGATCGATAGGAGGGCCAGCATGGGTTCCAATCTTCCGCCGCAACGCCTTCGCCCCGGCGGCATCGCCGGCTCGAAGTCACAGGGCAAGTCATTGAGCCCCGCCCAGGGGGCGCAGGAGGCGGCGAAACGCCTCGGGCTGGCCTGCTTCTATGCCGGACAGCAGGTGCCGGGACTCGTCGCATGCGTCGCGTGCCAGTTCCAGATCCGCAACCGCGGCGTGCTTCCGGCATGCCCCGACTGCGGTGAGCTGGTGTGGGCATGGCTCGACACCGCACCGCCGCCGGACATCGAGGGCGTCGGCCTTCCGAGCACCGAGGCTGCGGCCGCTGCGGCGGCGCCCCCGCCCGCCGAGGAGGCCCCGGTGGTGGTCCAGGACAACGTGTCCATCGAACCCACCTGACACCAGACTTACAAAGCCGTTACAGCGCTCCACCAAAGTTTCAATCTTCACGGCCGATGATAGGGCGACGTGACGGGATGTCCCCGTCGCGCACCCACCTCTCGCATGAATCGAATCATCCGCCTCGGCCTGGCCGCACTCCTCGTCTCCACGTCCGCGGGGATCGCCTCCGCCGCCGACGTCAAGCCCGTTCCGGACCCGGCGCGTGACGCGAACGGCACGTTCGAGGCCAGCGGCAGCGGCACCGTCACCATCAATGGCCGGCAGACGACGTACGGTCTCTTCACCGGCCGGCTCGTCGTCCGCGTGCCGAAGGGGACAGCGGCGGTGCGCATCCAGGGCGTTCCCCAGAAGCTCGTCCGCGGCGCCGACGGCGTGGCGGGCTTCACGCTCAGCACATCCCGGTCACGGGCGCTCTACGTCCGCGGCGCTCACGTCCGCCTGACCGTCACCGTACCCGCGAAGAAGAAGGCGTCGATCTCGAGCTTCGGGACACCGCGGATCCTCCTGCGCGGAGTCGGCACCTACCGGGTGAACGGCGGCGGCCTCGTGTCGTGGCCCAACCAGTCCCGTCCGGTCGCCATCGCGGTCGACGGGATCCCGAGTCTCCTTCCGGCCTCACGCGAGAGGTAAGACGAGGTCGGACGGCCGTCGGCTCCGACCCGCCACCTAATATGTCCTCTGTGGCACCGTCCACCCCAACCACGGTCCTCATCATCGAGGACGAGGCCAACATCGCGTCGTTCGCGAAGCTCTACCTGGAGGCGGCCGGCTTCAGCGTGAGCGTCGCGCACCGCGGCGACGAGGGTCTCGCCATGGCACAGCGCGATCACCCCGCACTCGTCGTGCTCGACCTCATGCTCCCCGGCATGGACGGTTACGAGATCACCCGGCAGCTGCGGGCCGCCGGCGGGAGCACCCCCGCCATCGTCATGCTGACCGCCCGGGACGACGCGGTGGACACCGTCGTCGGCCTGGAACTCGGCGCCGACGACTACCTGACCAAGCCGTTCAACCCGCGTGAGCTGGTCGCCCGCGTCCGCGCGGTGCTCCGGCGCACGACCGCGACTCCGGAGGAGGACGACGAGGCGGCGTTCCGCACCTACGAGATCGGCGGCCTGCGGATCGAGGTCGGACCACGCGAGGTGTTCGTCGACGACGAGCAGGTCGCCCTCACCCCGAAGGAGTTCGACCTCCTGGTCACGCTCGTCGACAGCCGCGGGGTGGTGCTGACACGGGAGCAGCTTCTGGAGCGCGTGTGGGGGTTCACCTTCCTGGGCGACAGCCGCACCATCGACGTCCACGTCCGCCAGCTGCGGCGCAAGCTGGGCGAGGCCTGTCCGATCCAGACCGTGTGGGGCACCGGCTACAAGGTGCCCGCCAAGCGGTGACCTCCGTGCCGAGGCCCTGGCGGACGCTGCGCGGACCCCTGGCGCTTTCGGCGGCGGTGGGCCTGATCGTGGCCGCCGTGGTGTTCGCCGCGGCGTCGCCCTCCCTCCCGGACCCCCGCCCCCCCGGGCCTCTCCATGCCGCAAGCCTCGCGCCACCATGCCCCGAACCCGGCCGCCCCCGGCATCCCGCCGCTTCCGCTGGACGCCAAACAAACTGCCGCGCTGATCGAGCTGATCAAGGCGCCGCCGGCCGGCG
>CALMEC010000071.1 GCA_937862675.1 uncultured Actinomycetes bacterium | reverse complement strand
TGCGTGCGACCGGTGGGGTCGTCTGCTGGGGATACAACGGCGGAGGCGGGCAGCTCGGTGATGGGACGACCATGCACCAGTCGACGCCGGTTGCCGTGTTGGGACTGTCAGACGCCACCCAGCTTGCTGCTGGCGATCAACATTCGTGTGCGCTTCGTACCGGAGGCCGAATGGCCTGCTGGGGAGCGAACGGCTCCGGGCAACTCGGGGATGGAACGACGGAGCCGACGTTGATACCGGTACCAGTGTCCGGCATCTCGGATGCTCGTGAGATCACCGCCGGCTTCAGCCAGTCGTGTGCGCTCCGTGCAGGTGGCCAGGCGGTCTGCTGGGGAGGAAACTTCTACGGGCAGCTGGGTGATGGGACGGCGACTGTCCGGTTGGTGGCGACATCGGTATCGGGGTTGCCGGATGCCGCCCGGATCGTCGGCGGTTACGACCACTCATGTGCGCTTCGCGCGGGTGGCCAGGTCGTTTGCTGGGGGAAGAACGAGACTGGTCAGCTGGGCGACGGGACGACTACCAACCGGCTTACACCGGTCAATGTGGTGGGGTTATGACGTCGCGGCTGGGCGCGCTGCAGACGAATGCCGATGCGTAGCGCTTGCAGTACGTCGAGATGGAAGTGGTGACTGGCCATGCCGCGTCGAGAATGGGACTGCAATGACGACAGAGACATCGCGGGGACACATTGAACGACTGCCCGAGCGAAATCGGGGACGCGTGATTGCGTTTCGTTCTGCGGTGCTTTCTCTGATTCTGTGCCTGTTGTCCGCGACGGGGGCGCTTGCGCTCGACTCGCCGGTGACCGAGTTGGGGGATCGTGCAGACGGAGATTGGATCGATGCCCTTCCGGCGCGACCAGACGGTTCACGCATCGTCCTCGTCTCACGAGGGGACCAACGAGATAGCGGATGGTCGATGTGTACGTCGCCAGGCCCCCGCGAGGTCCGCCTTGTCGATAGCAGCGGCGAGACCGTTCAGGTTCTCAGCAGTGCCGAGAGACCGGCGGCGCAGCTTGTCGGCCAGTCAGGTGATGGCAACGTCGTCGTGTGGCGAACCACGGCTCCGGCCGGAGCGCCCCCCACCAGGGCGATCATTGCCCGCGCGACGTTCTCCGAAGGTGTCGCCTCCGTGGAGAGCATCCGGGTGCCAACAACACTGTCATTGGGAGCGGCGAGACTCGTCGTCTCTGAGAGGGGAACGGTCACACTGATCGCGCAGGGCACACCGAATAGCAAGTCCTGGGCCAACAATCCGTGTCGGAATTCCGGTAATGCTCCAACGGTCATCCATCGGCTGCCCGCGACCTCGGCCACGTTCCTGCCTCGAACGCTGAAGGCCAACGGAGCACCGGGCAACGGGGGCCTGTCGGACTCGGGTGGCTCCGCGTGCCTCTCACCGGGATGGCCAAAGCAGAAGATCGTGATCGTGATTCCGGCATCGCGCGAATCGCTCGTGGTGTACCGCCCGCGGATCGTGAAAGGCTTCGCCACGGTTGGTCTAAGCCCTTCGTGCTTAGTGAATGAGAAGGGTGTCGCCGTATTCGGATACAGCCAGTGGGCCAGAAGCGCGCCCGCGCGGTACATCAACACACTCACCAGGATTCTGCCGAACGGGAAGTCTGTGGTTCGGGGGGTGAGAACGAGTGGATTGAGCGATCCGCAGTTCTACCCGCGCCTTTCCAGTACCGGCCAGCTCGCGCCGTTCTACTGGAGCAGTATGGGTAAGGGGTACAAGGACCCGTTCACCATGGTGTGGGCAGGGGCCGGGAAACCGTTACCAACCCCGTTCAAGTTCTCTCCCTCGACCTCACCGAGCGGCGGCTTAATGTGTGAAGCCGGACGTTGCTTCGATCTCCTGCATCGCAGGACCATTCGCATTCCCCGACCGGCATCGAGTGGTGGAGTCGCAGTTCTCACTGATCGTCTCGTGGTGACCAACAGCACAGAGGGGCGAGTGGATCCGAAGACCGGCACGTGGGTTGGAGACGATGGGGCGCTCTTCGATATTGGGACGCGTACGACGTCCTCCATCGGATTTGGTGTCATTGCCCCACACGATCCGGCTCTCTTCCTGAGTCGGGGAGCGACGCAGAAGCCTGCCGCGTGGAGGGCAAACTATTAGGTTTGCCACCTGTCCCCTGGGACAGTCGCAGTCGAGAAGCGCCTGGTTTGTCCCCTGTGAACAGTCCGTTCGATGGGTCGCGGGCACCGCCCATGCATCGCGAGCCGGCGCGTCAGGCGAGGGGTGCCGAAGGTCGTCGACCGGGTGGGACGCCACCGGACGGGCCCTCACCCCGGTCGGAGCGCACGGACCCGGGGAGCCTCATCGTTCGGGAGGGCGCTGCACCACCGGCGGCCAGTCCACTCCGGCGCCGGCGGGTGCCGGCTCGGGAGGATCGATCCACGAGGCCTCCACACCCAACATCGCCGCGGTGCCGAGGAGCGTGGCCGGCAGATCCTGAGGGCCCGGGTCGGGGCACCGCTCCGCGCGGCGCTCGGGAAGCGGGGCCCTCTCGTCCGAGACGACCCCCTCGATCCGTGCGGCCGAGATCTGCTGTGCGGCCAGTTCGGCGTAGAGGCCACCCCGCGCCATGAGGTCCGCGTGGGTCCCGTGCTCCACGATCACACCGGCGTCGATCACGTGGATCACGTCGGAGTCCACGATCGTCGACAGCCGATGTGCGACGGTGATCGTGGTGCGTCCGTGGGCCACCTCGTCGATGGCCTCCTGCACCACGCGTTCGGACACGGTGTCCAGGGCGGACGTGGCCTCGTCAAGCAGGAGCACCGGCGGGTCCTTGAGGAGCACGCGTGCGATGGCGATCCGCTGCTTCTCTCCACCGGACAGCCGGTAGCCGCGCTCTCCGACCAGGGTGTCGTAGCCGTCGTCGAACCCGGCGATGATGTGGTGGATATTGGCCGCGGTGCATGCCGCGACGAGCTCCTCATCGGTGGCCTCCGGCTTGGCGTAGCGGAGGTTCTCCGCGATCGTGGCGTGGAAGAGGTAGGTCTCCTGGGAGACGATGCCGACATTGTCGATGATGGAGGCGGCCGAGAGCCGGCGGACGTCCTCGCCGGCGAAGCGCACGGTGCCGGAGGACGCCTCGTAGAGGCGCGGCGCCAGGTACAGGATGGTCGACTTGCCCGATCCGGACGGACCCACGAGGGCGACGTGCTGGCCGGGCTCGACCGTGAAGGTGACCCGGTCCAGCGTGGGACGCGTGCCGGGCGCCGCGTCCGGGTAGCGGAACGTCACGTCATCGAACGCGATGGCGCCGCGCGGACCGGGGGCGTCCGCCACGTCGACGGCGTCCGGCGCGTCCCGGATGGCGGGGACGAGGTCGAGGTACTCGAAGATGCGGGCGAAGAGCGCCCGGGACGTCTGCAGGTCGAGGGCGACGCGCATCAGCCCGACGAGCGGGTTCAGCAGGCGCGCCTGGACGGTGGTGAACGCCACGAGCGTTCCGGCCGTGATGCCCACCGATCCATCGACGATAAACCATCCGGCGACCAGGTAGATGACGGCCGGCACCGACGACATGAGCACCTGCACCACGGCGAAGAAGCCCTGGCCGCTCATGGCGCGCCTCACCTGCAGGTGGACCTGGTTGGTGTTCTCGGCCCGGTAGCGACCGGACTCCGCCCCTTGCCGGTTGAAGGACTTCGCGAGCAGGATGCCCGAGACGCTCAGGGTCTCCTGCGTGATCGAGGTCAGCTCGGACAGGGACTCCTGGGTCTGGCCGGCGATCCGCGCACGGACCCGCCCCACCCGGCGCTGCACCAGGACGAGGACCGGCATGATCACGATCGCGACGAGGGTCAGGCGCCAGTCGATGAGGATCATCGCCACCAGTGAGGCGATCACGGTGACCGTGTTGCCGAGGATCGACGTCACCGTGGAGGTCAGCACGCCGGAGACGCCGCCGACGTCGTTCTGCAGGCGCGACTGGATGACGCCCGTCTTGGTGCGCGTGAAGAAGCCGAGATCCATCGCCTGCAGGTGGTCGAACAGGCGGACCCGCAGATCTCCCATGACGGCGTTGCCGATGGTGGACGTCATCCATGTCTGCACCACGTTCAGGGCGGCGGAGAGGAGGTACAGCCCGACCATGGCCCCCACGAGCCACCCCAGCAGGGACATGGACGGATCGCCGTCGGCGGGGAAGAGGGCGTCGTCGAAGACCCGCTGCACCAGCAACGGCGGGATCACGCCGATGCCGGCGGAGACGACCACGATCACGCACGTGACCGCGATCCTTCCCCGGTAGGGGTCGAAGAGGCGGAGGGCGCGCTTCCCCAGGTTCGGGATGTCCGGCGCCTCCGCGTTCAGCCGGCGCTGCGCGTCCTCATCGACGCCGCGCATGCCGCCACGGCCCATCGCGTTGGTGCTCATAGGCGGAGGATACGGCTGCGCTTCATCCCGCCCGGGATGGATCGGAAGTCAGATGCGAACCGGTGGACGCGGGATGACTGCCTCGATGGATCGCTGCAGTCTGCTTCTCCGGTCAGACCATCGATCGGTGGGTGTTCGATCGCCGGGGTGCCGGTGAACGGGAGCCGGCTGCGTACCGGAATGCGGCGGCACTCCGAGGTCCATGTTCTCGGCGCGCCTAGCATCCACGGGCCGTCCGTGCACTGGACGAATGTCGGTGTCGGCGGGCCGGCCGGGGACGATACTGACCGCATGACCGACCACGTTCCCGATGGTCTTTCGCCCGCCGGCTGCGACCTTCGTGCCTGCACCGATCGGTTGCGTCCGGATCATCCGGTCATCCGCACCGACCGCGGCGAGTGGGTGCTGCTGCGACACGACCTGGTGGGTCGTGCGGCTCTCGATCCGGAGACCTTCTCCAGTGCGACATCGCGCTTCCGTCAGGTCCCCAACGGATTGGACGGTGAGGAGCACACCGCCTTCCGGGAGGCGCTCGACCCTCTCATGAGCCCCGCCGCACTCGCGCGATACGGACCCGTCTTCGAACGGATCGCGGCCGAGCTGATCGCCGGACTTCCGCGTGGCGTGTCCGTGGACGGGGTGGCCGACATCGGAGCGGTGTTCGCGGTCCGCGCTCAGAGCGCCTGGCTGGGCTGGCCGGCCGAGCTGGAGGGACGGCTGCTCACCTGGATGGACGAGAACCATGCGGCCGTCCGTGAGGGGGACCTGGGCCGTACCGCACAGGTGGCGGAGGACTTCGCCGAGATCATCCGTTCCGCCCTTGCCGCTCGGCGGTCCACCGCGACGGATTCGACCGACACGACCGGCCGACTTCTGGCGGTCACGGTGCAGGGGCGGCGGCTCACCGATGTCGACGTCGTCTCGGTCCTGCGCAACTGGACCGGCGGCGACCTCGGATCGATCGCGCTGTGTGCCGGTGTGCTGATCCACGAACTGGCCCGGGACCCGCGCCTTCAGTCGCGGATCCGTGATGGTGCTACGGATCCGGTCCTGGACGGGATCATCGACGAGGTGCTGCGCCGCGACTCCCCGTTCATCGGGAACCGCCGGACCACGACCCGCGCCGTCGACCTCGACGGCGTCCACATCCCGGCCGGGGCCCGGGTCAAGCTCCACTGGACCTCCGCGAACCGCGACGAGTCGGTGTTCGGCGATCCCGACGCGTTCGATCCGGTCGTGCACGCACCGGACAATCTCGTGTACGGCGTCGGCAGGCACGCCTGCCCCGGCCGGGCCCTGGCGAGCATGGAGCTGCGCGCCCTGGTGCGTGCACTCCTGGCGGCGACGACGACGATCCGCCCCGATCCCGACACCCCACCGGAGCGGGAGGTCGCCCCGGTCGGCGGCTGGGCACACGTCCCGGTGCTGCTCACCTGATGGGTCCGTGACCTCAGGATCGTCCGGTGCGGCGACGACGAGGACAGTCTGTGACGAGGAACCACGATCTGGTCGATGCCGCTCAAGTCCGCGTCGGCGGGCCCGTCAGACGTTGAAGCGGAACTCCACCACGTCGCCGTCGGCCATCACGTAGTCCTTGCCCTCCAGGCGCAGACGCCCCTTCGCCTTGGCCTCCGCCATCCCCCCGAGCGTGTCGAGATCCTCGAACGACACGACCTCGGCCTTGATGAAGCCCTTCTGGAAATCGGTGTGGATCACCCCGGCGGCCTGCGGAGCCGTCCACCCGGTGTGGATGGTCCACGCGCGGGCCTCCTTGGGACCGGCGGGGAGGGAGGTTTCGAGGGCGAGGGGGGCGGACCCGACACGCGCCCGCCGGTCCGGCCCCGGCCCGGCGATACCCGCGGCCGCCCCCACATCCCCGGCCGCCCCGCCGCCGAGGTCCGTGAGCTCCATCTCGAACTTGGCATCCAGGATGATGGCCTCGGCCGGTGCGACCAGCGTCTGCAGCTCGCTCCGGAGCGCATCGTCGGCGAGCGACCCCTCGTCCACGTTGAACACGTAGATGAACGGCTTGGTGGTGAGGAGCTGCAGCTCGCGGGCCAGGTCCATGTCGACCCCGGCCGCCGCGCCGGCGGCAAAGAGGGTGTTCCCGGCGTTCAGCACCTCGACGACCCGGTGCGCGTTGTCGAGCGCGGCCTGGTTCTCCTTGTTGGTTCGCGCCTCGCGCTCCAGCCGGGGGATGACCCTCTCCATCGTCTGGAGGTCCGCAAGGATCAGCTCGGTGTTGACGGTCTCGATGTCGCCCCGGGGGTCGACACGGCCCTCCACGTGCACCACGTTGTCATCCTGGAAGGCCCGGGTGACCTGGCAGATGGCGTCCGCCTCACGGATGTTGGCCAGGAACTTGTTGCCCAGCCCCTCTCCCTCCGATGCGCCCTTGACGATGCCGGCGATGTCGACGAACGACACCGTGGCCGGCAGGATCCGCTCACTCCCGAAGATCTCCGCCAGGCGGCTCAGGCGCGGGTCCGGGAGGGGGACGACGCCCACGTTCGGCTCGATCGTCGCGAACGGATAGTTCGCGGCGAGAACGCCGGCGCGGGTCAGGGCATTGAAGAGGGTGGACTTCCCGACGTTGGGGAGCCCCACGATTCCGATGGTGAGTGCCACGGCTGGGGAGCTTAGCTGGCGCTCCGCGTCGGGAGTCCGGCTGCGACCACCGGTCGCGGCACCCCCTCCGATCCGGCCGGCCACACCCGCGGTCTGTGGCCGGGACCGCGGTCCCCGCACGCCCTTCCGGGTCCCCGGGCCGTCCCGCGCCCACGCCGGGCGGCGCTTCGCACGGCATGCCCAGGGGCGACGCCGGACGGGTGCCCGATGGGGTGCGAGGGCCCCCGCGACGGGCGGGCCCGCCTACCCGCCTAGCCGGCGAAGAGGATCGCGGCGATGAATCCGATCACGACGATGATCGCCGCCGTCGACATCAGCACCTCACGCGACGTGTGATTCTTCACGATCTACTGCCCTTTCCAGCGATACGACAGGAAGAGTGCATCAACCGGAACGACACACTACGCCCTGCGTCGGCTGACGTCACGTCGGCGTGCCGGCCGGTCCGGTCACTCCTCGGGGGCCTCGGCCCGGGTACGCTGTCGCCATGGAACTGCACGACAACGAAGAGCTGATCTGGCGGGGTCATCCGTCGGCCCGGTCCTCATGGAGCCGGTACCTGCGCTGGGGCTTCCTCGCCCTCCTGCCGCTGATCATCACGAGCATCCTGCGGTGGCTCGACGTGGGCATCGGCTTCGCCTACTGGAAGTGGGTCGTCCTCTCGCTCGTACTCCTGGCCCTTGTCGTGCTCGTCGACTTCCTGCGCCGGATCTCCATCGACTACATGGTCACGAGCCACCGGATCCGGATCCGTCGCGGTGTCCTCTCCCGGCGGGAGAAGTCCGCGGTGATCCAGAAGGTGCAGAACATCAACACCAGCCAGTCGCTGCTCGACCGGGCGCTGAAGGTGGGCTCCGTCGTCTTCGACACGGCGGGTGCGGATGCCAACCAGGCGGACTTCGTCTTCTGGGGTATCGCGAATCCCCAGGAGCTGGTCCGGCGGCTGGAGGAACGCCAGATCGGCGGGCGACCGGACGGGGGCGGACTGTGAAGACGGCGTCCGGACAGCCCCTGCCGCAGACGCCGACCGCGGCGTTGGAGTGGCTGATGGAGGGCAATCAGCGCTTCCTGACCGACGACCACCCGGAGGCCGACGTCTCCGTCTCCCGGCGGATGGCGCTGGCGCGTGAGCAGCATCCCCTCGCCACCCTGATCGGGTGCTCCGACAGCCGTGTCGGGCCGGAGTTCCTCTTCGGGGCCGGACTGGGCCATCTCTTCATCGTGCGCGAGGCCGGCAGCATCCTGGACGCCTACGGCCTCGGGTCCGTCATCTTCTCGGTGGAGCGGCTGCAGGTCCCGCTCATCATGGTCCTGGGGCACGAGAGCTGCGGAGCGGTCGCGGCCGCCGTCGACGCGGTGGCCTCCGGGGATCCGGTGACGGGCGCCATGGGGCCGCTCGTGAACGCCATCATCCCGTCCGTCCGCGAGGCGGCGGCCGAACCGGATGACGGTGACCTGCCGCGTCGCGCGGGGTACGCGTCGATCCGCCGCACCGTCCGCTCACTTCGTGAGTCGACCGAGCCGTCGTTGCGCGGAGCGCTCGACGCCGGGGCGATCGATATGGCGGTGCACAGCCTGAAGGATGTCGAGACGCTGCGCGCTCCGCGCTTTGCATTGGGGGCGATGCTCGAACGCGCCGACCCGCGCGACCGGCTGGTGCTGCGCGAGGGGGTGGAGGCGGCGACGATCGCCGACCTGCCGCACGGTGCGTGGCTGGGGACGAGCAGCCCGCGCCGCGCGGCGCAGGTGAAGCGGATTCGCCCCGATCTCGTCCCGGTGCTGCTGCGCGGCAATGTCCAGACGCGGCTCGCCAAGCTCGCGGCCGGCGACGCCGATGCGACCCTGCTTGCCGCCGCCGGGCTCGAACGGCTTGCGATGCACGCTATCGGGCGGCCGCAGCCGATCGGCCTGCTGCTTCCGGCGGCGTCGCAGGGCGCGATCGGGATCGAGGCGCGCGCCGACGATGCGGCGACGCTGGGGCTGCTGGCGGCGGTCGATCATGGCCCGACGCACCGCGCGGTGGCGGCCGAGCGCGCGCTGCTGGCGGCGCTCGGCGGCGATTGCCGTTCGCCCGTCGCGGCGCACGCGCACTGGCAGGACGACGGCAGCCTGCGGCTCGATGCCGAACTCTATTCGGAGGACGGTGCGGAGCATGTCGCGGGCCATGCGATTATGACCGGCGAAGGCGATGCCGAGGCGCTCGCGCACCGGCTGCTCGATGACGCGCCCGATGCGGTGCGGTGCCTGTTCACGGCATGACCGGCGATCTGCCGCTCGTTGTCACCCGCGCCGATCCCGGCGGCGCGGCGACGGTCGCGCGGGCGCGGGCTGTCGGCCTGGATGCCCGTCCTATGCCGCTGTTCGCGGCGCGCGCGCTGGCCTGGTCGCCGCCCGATCCGGCGGGGTTCGACGCGCTGCTGCTGACGAGCGCGCAGGCGGCGCGGCTCGGCGGGACGGGTCTGGCCGCGCTGGCGGCGCTACCCGTCTGGGCGGTGGGCGAGGCAACGGCGGCGGCCGCGCGCGCCGCGGGGCTGGCCGTCGCCGTCACCGGGCCCGGCGACGGTCAGGGCCTGGTCGATGCCATGGCGGCACAGGGGCCCGTGCGGCTGCTCTGGCTGTGCGGGCGCGACCGCTCGACCTTCGGCGCCGTGGGAATCGCGATCGCCCCGCTTCCCGTCTATGCCGTCGATCCTGTCCCGCCGCCGCCCGAATGGAACGCGCTCGTCGCCGCGCCGGCGGTGCTGATGGCGCATTCGGCGCGCGGCGCGGCGCGGATCGCCGAACTGATCGGAAGCGAGCGTAAGCATTTGACCTTGCTGGCGATCAGCGCCGCCGCCGCCTCCGCCGCGGGTGAAGGCTGGGCCGAAAAGGCGGTCGCCGCCCGCCCCGCTGACGCAG
>CALMEC010000070.1 GCA_937862675.1 uncultured Actinomycetes bacterium | reverse complement strand
CCAGGGCACGCCGCATCTGCCAGGGGAACACCCAGGTCTGACGGGCGACGGAACCGTTCTGCGGGATGGGCACGGCCCGCCCCAGGCGCACGGTGCGATACCCGTGGTCGCGGAAGGCCCGCCGGTCGATGTCGTCCACCACCGCGCGCTTCTCGGAGCGGCCGGTGACGACGGTGACGTCGTGCCCCAGCGCGACGAGTTCGCGCGAGAGGAAGTGGACGTGTTCCGAGACGCCCCCGAGGATCGGATAGGCGTACTCGGTCACCATCGCGATGCGAAGGCCCGGACGGTCGGTCACAGGGAGAGAGACTACAGGCGGGCGGCGAAACCACCGCGCACCACCGTGCCCCGCGCACCTCGGCGAGAGGGCCGGGACGCGAACGGGTGTGCGACGGCACCGGGATGATCCGCGCCGTCGACACGGAGAGGCCGTCCGCGGGGTGGCCCGGTGCGCGACCGGGGGTGCCGTGACACCGGTGACCGACGCCGTGACGACCGGCCTGTGACCTCGTCCGGAGCGGCGGCGTACACACCCCGAACGCACCCCGATCCCAGGAGATCCGATGAACATCGCACCGAGACGCTGGGCCGTGCCGGCCCTCGCCGTCGCCGCCGCGGGCGCTGCCGTGGCACTGCCCCTCGTGTCCGGTTCGACGGATCGGGCGTCCGCGGCGGACGGTGCACTGGAGAGCTTCCCCACGTGCTCGGCCCTCGCCTCCTACGCGGCGCACGCCACGATGGCCGAGATGACGCGGGTGATGCCGATGGACGCGCGCAAGACGCCGTCCATGCCCAGCGCCGCCGCCGCGGACAGCGGCGCCGAGGCCCTCGCGTCCGCTCCCCAGTCGGCGACTCCCCGCTCGGAGACCAACGTCCAGGTGGCCGGCATCGACGAGCCGGACATCGTCAAGACGGACGGGCGACGTATCTTCGCCCTCGCCGGCGGGCGCCTCTACGCCGTCGACGCCACCGGAGACCGGCCCCGCGTGACGGGCACCCTCCGCTTCGCGGATGGTCTTCAGCCCGCCGCCCTCATCCTCTCCGGAGACCGGCTGCTCGTGATCGGCACCGTCTGGCAGCAGGAGGGGGCCCGCTCACGGCCCGCACCGGACGTCTCCTCACCCGGCACCGTCGCCAAGGACGCCGTGTACGCCGGCATGCCGCGCACCGTGCTGATCAGCGTGGACGTCGGCCGTCCCGACCACATGCGCGTCGCCGACCGGATGTCCACCGACGCCGCGTATTCGACGGCGCGCCTGTCCGACGGCACGGTGCGCGTGGTCCTGACGGGCCCGCAGCCTCCGTACCCCGTCGTCCCCGGCACCGGACTCGCCGGCACCGTCGAGCAGACGCTCGCCCTGCGCCGGATGACGGCCCTGCCGGCGTCGTCCTGGCTTCCCTCCTTCCGACGGGAGGACGCCACCGGGCGGGCGACAGCGGCGGACACGTCCCCTCCCTGCACCTCCGTCAGCCGGCCGGCGGACGGATCCGACGGCACCTCCACGGTGACGGTGCTGACAATCGACCCGGCGCAGGGTGTCACCCCCGTCGACGAGGACACGATCATGGGCGCCGCCGACCAGACCATGCTGTCGGCGGACAACCTGTACGTGACCTCGGCGCGCACCGGAACGAACGGGAGGGTCACCACCCACATCCACGTCTTCGACGTTTCCCGGCCCCGGTCGACGGACTACCGGGCATCCGGTTCGGTGGAGGGCACCCCACTCAGCCAGTTCTCCATGGACGAGCACGCCGGGGTGCTGCGGGTCGCCACCACCCGCCCGTCCGACATCGCCATGCCGATGGAGGACACCGACGGCACACGGCCCGCGGAGAGCGACAGCATGGTGACCACGCTCCGCGTCGAGGGACGGCGCCTGGTGGAGCTGGGCCGGGTGGACGGCCTGGGACGGGGCGAGCAGATCTACGCGGTCCGCTTCATGGGCGGGCGCGGCTACGTCGTCACGTTCCGGCAGACGGATCCCCTCTACACCATCGACCTGTCCGACCCGCGTGCGCCGCGGATGACCGGTGAGCTGAAGATCAACGGCTACTCCGCATACCTGCACCCGGTGGACGACGACCACGTCATCGGCGTCGGACAGGACGGTGACGGCCAGGGGGGCCGGACGGGCGCCCAGGTCTCGCTGTTCGACGTGAGCGATCCGGCGTCCCCGAGGCGTGTCGCCAGCTGGAGCGCACCCGGTGCGTACTCCGACGTGGAGTGGGATCACCACGCATTCCTCTGGTGGGCCCCGACCTCGACGGCCGTCATCCCCGTGGTGTCCACCGACCCCGGCGACGGGACGACCCGGGACGCATCGGCCGTCGCGCTCCACATCACGCCCGAGGGCATCGACGGGGTGAAGGGCCTCGCGCAGGGCCCGGCGACCGCGGGCGGACGTTCGCCGATCCTGCGGTCACTGGTGATCGGGGACACGCTCTACACCGTGTCGGATACCGGCATCGTCGCCCGCGGCGTCTCCACGCTCGACGACGGCACCTGGGTCCCCTTCGGCTGACGTCCGAGCGTGCGCCGGCGGGGCGTGGGGGGTGATGGGGGGCGACCCCACGCCCACGCGGCCCCACGCCCGCGGCACCGCGAACCCCCCCCCCCCGGCGCGCCC
>CALMEC010000069.1 GCA_937862675.1 uncultured Actinomycetes bacterium | reverse complement strand
GGCCCTGTCGTTCGACAAGACGGCGGGTGCCATCACCGATGTGGACGGCAACGGTCCGGACGTCGGTGACACGATCACCTACTCGTTCGCCGTGCAGAACACGGGCAACGTCACCCTGAACCCGGTCACCGTGAGCGACCCGAAGATCGGTCCGGTGACGTGCCCGGCCGGTGCGCTCGAGCCGGGTGCGACGGTGAACTGCACCCCGGTGACCTACACGCTCACCCAGGCCGACGTCAACGCCGGCGTCGTGGACAACACGGCGACCGCGTCGGGCACGCCGCCGACGGGCCCTGTGGTCACCCAGGCGGACTCCACCTCGACGACCGTGCCGCGGAACCCCGCCGTCGACATCGAGAAGCAGGCCGGTCCGGTCGTCGACGCCAATGGCAGCGGCCAGCTCGATGCCGGCGACACCATCGCGTACACGTTCATCGTGCGGAACACGGGGAACGTCACACTGACCGGAATCACCGTGTCGGACCCCACGGTCGGTCCCGTCACCTGCCCCGCCGGTGCCCTCGACCCGGCCGGTTCGGTCACCTGCGGGCCCGTGACCTACGTCCTCACCCCGGGGGACATCACCGCCTCACAGGTCACGAACACCGCCACCGTCTCCGGCACGCCGCCCTCCGGTCCGCCGGTGACGGACACCGACACCATCACCACGTCCGTCTTCTCACCCTCGATCACGATCGACAAGCAGGCCGGCCCCATCGTCGATGTGAACGGCGACGGCCGGCCCTCGCCGGGCGACACCATCAGCTACACGTTCGTGGTGGCCAACACCGGCAACGTCCCGCTGACGGCGATCACGGTCACCGACCCCATGGTCGGACCCGTCACCTGCCCCGTGTCATCCCTGCCCGCATACTCCGCTCCGGTGACGTGCGGTCCGGTGACCTACACCCTCACTGCGGCCGACATCGCGGCAGCCCAAGTCGTCAACCAGGCGACGGTGTCCGGGACGCCACCCACCGGATCGCCCGTCGTGGCGGCCGACACGGTGACCGTCCCGGCGTCCGCGCCGATGATCGCCCTCGACAAGCAGGCGGGTGCGGTGATCGACGTGGACGGCAACGGGAACGACGTCGGCGACACGATCACCTACACCTTCGTGGTGACCAACACCGGCAACGTCCCGCTGACGGCGATTCAGGTGTCCGACCCGATGCTCGGTGCGGTCACCTGTGCGACCACCACCCTCGCGCCGTCGGCGTCCACGACGTGCACCGCGCCTCCCCACGTCCTGACCGAAGCAGACATCGCGGCCGGACAGGTCGTCAACCGGGCCGTTGCCTCCGGTACACCCCCGTCGGGTCCGGCCGTGAGCGCCGAGGACTCCGTGACGGTTCCCACGCCGCCGGTGCCGCCTGCGCCGTCGATGAGCCTCGTGAAGACCGCGGGGGCGGTCGTCGACGTCGATCGCAACGGCATCGATCCCGGTGACACCATCACCTTCCACTTCCTCGTGTCGAACACCGGGAACATCACCCTCTCCGACATCCGGGTGATCGACTCGATGGTGGGCACGGTCACCTGCCCGTCCGCCACGCTGGCGCCCGGCGCGTCCATGACTTGTACCGCCGCGCCGTACCGTCTGACCGCCGCTGACCTGCGACGCGGCCAGGTCACCAACACGGCCACCGTGCGGGCGACACCGCCCGGCCTGCCCGTCGTCGTCCGAACAGCGTCGCGGACCGTCCCCACGGTCGGCACACCTCGGCTGAGGATCACCAAGACCGCCGACCGGAAGGCGGTGCGTCCGGGTGGTCTCGTGAGGTACACGATCACCGTGCGCAACGTCGGCCACGGCCCGGCACGACGGGTCACGGTCTGTGACCTCGTCGCGACGAACGTCAGCATCGCCCGTAACGGCGGCGGACGCCTGCGCGCGGGCCGCCTCTGCTTCCCGACGATCGCCAGCCTGCCTGCCGGCCGCTCCCGCACCTATCGCGTCGTCATCCGCATCGATCGCGGGCTCCAGGCCCGCATCACCGTCAATCGTGCCGTCGCCCAGGCCGCGAACGCTCGCACCGTCGCCGTTCGGCGATCGGTACGGGTGCTCGTGCCGTCGCGTACGACGATCACCGTCCCGGTCACCGGCTGACGCGTTCCCCCGCGCGGGCGAGCGTCGGCATCACGGAGGGCCCCTCACCGTCCCCGGATCGATGCAGACGATGAGAGAGGGGCCATCCCCGGGCGGGCGGCGCGGCGTCGGGAGGGGCCGGAGACCGATGTGGCATCGTTTCCGCCTATGAAGCACATCGGCTTTCTCTCGTTCGGCCACTGGGCCCCGTCGCCGCAGTCGCGGACGCAGTCCGCCTCCGACGCACTCCTGCAGTCGGTGGACCTGGCGGTCGCCGCCGAGGAGTTGGGGGCCGACGGCGCCTACTTCCGCGTCCACCACTACGCGCGGCAGCTCGCCTCTCCGTTCCCTCTTCTGGCGGCGATCGGCGTGAGGACGAGCCGCATCGAGATCGGCACCGGCGTCATCGACATGCGCTACGAGAATCCCCTCTACATGGCAGAGGACGCGGGCGCCGCCGATCTGCTGTCCGGGGGCCGCCTCCAGCTCGGTATCAGCCGCGGCTCGCCGGAGCAGGTGATCGACGGCTTCCGCTTCTTCGGGTACGAGCCGAAGGACGACGACAGCGCCGCCATGGCCCGCGAGCACACCGCGGTCTTCCTCGCCGCCATCAGCGGAGCGCGCTTCGCCGAGCCCGACCCGATGCCGATGTTCCCCAATCCGCACTCTGGACCGCTGGGCATCGAGCCCCAGTCCGCCGGCCTGCGGGAGCGCATCTGGTGGGGTGCCGGAACCCGGGCCACCGCGGAATGGACGGCCGAGCAGGGCATGAACCTCATGAGCTCGACCCTCCTCACGGAGGACACCGGCGTCCCCTTCCACGAGCTGCAGGCCGAGCAGATCCAGCGTTTCCGCGACGCGTGGGCGGCGGCCGGTCACGAACGCGAGCCACGCGTGTCGGTCAGCCGGAGCATCATGCCGATCGTGAGCGACGCCGACCGTGCGTACTTCGGCGCGGAACGCGGCAGCGAGGACCAGGTGGGCTACATCGACGGCGGGTACGCACGGTTCGGCAAGACGTATGCGGGCGAGCCCGACGTCCTGGTCGAGGACCTGGCCAAGGACACGGCCATCGCCGCCGCCGACACGCTGCTCCTCACGGTTCCGAATCAGCTGGGCGTCGACTACAACGCGGACCTCATCCGCAACGTCCTCGAGCTGGTGGCGCCGGAACTCGGCTGGCGCTGACCCGGCTCTCTCGCCGGGGCTCGTGCTGCATGAGGCGCTCTGGTCGTGCGACGACTCGGTGCCAGACACCAGGCGTCGCACACGTCTTCGCGACGGTGAGGCGGGTACCGGCGGGGGTGGCGGGCGCCCGTCGGCGCCCTCGGCCACATCGGTCGTAGGCGAGCCTGATGAGCTCCCGCGAGTTCCGAACGCCTCGGCGCTGAGGCAGCGTCGCCGTCGGGCCCGGTGCCCGGTCCACGACCTTGGGAGTCCGCCTCTCGCGTGCGGGTGGGAAGTCCTCCGGGAGGTCCGGAGTCAGTCGCCGGTCGTCACGTGGAGACCGCAACGGCTTCGCGGCCGACGAGCCGTCGCATCCCGCCGCGCGCGGCCATGAGCACGATGATGAGCGCGGTCACGAGGAAGAATCCCCCAAGCTGCACCCGCCCGCCGAACACCAGCTGTGTCAGCTCCAGCACGAGGAACTTGCTTCCTGGCAGCAGGAGCAGGAGCGTGACGGCACTGACGAGGCGCCGCCGGCGGGTCGCTGCACCGCGCAGGCGCGCCAGCATGGTCTTCTTGGCCCACAGCACGATCTCGAGGACGAGCTTCAGCAGCACCCCTGTCAAGAGGGTGATCCCGAACGACTCGCTGATCACGTCCGGGAAGTACTCCACGAACAGCGCGATGACGACGGAGTAGACGAGAACATCGAGGACGTCGACTGCACAGATCCGCAACATTCAATGAGCATACCCGGCGCCGTCCGGCGCGCGGATGGAGCCGGCGCTCGATGTGCCCCGTGAAGAGTCCGGTGTCAGACACCGGACTCTCCGAATGACGGCAGGGAATCGCAGGAGCGCTTTCTCTGGACCGATATCCGTCGCCGAGCGATGCCGACCCGTGGAAAGCCAGGAGTCAGAATCGGGCGCTTCCTCCTCGCCAGCGCCGTCGACGGGCCATGATGCCGGATGCAGATTCCTGATCACGGGTGTGGGTGGCGAGGATCTCAGTACCGCAGCTCGGAACCGTGCAGCCGACGCGTTCGCCGTGACGCGCTCCATGTCGGGGGCACAGCGGACTCCGACGGCAGCTGAGGCGCTGTCGTCGTGCGACGGCGTGGTGCCAGACACCAGGACGTCGCTCCGCTGGCGCAGTCACCGAAGTGCCTGCTAATCGAGGTGATTGCTCTGAGGCGCTCTCATCGTGCGACGGCGTGGTGCCAGACACCAGGCCGTCGCAGATGTCTACCGCCCTGCACCCGTTCGTGTGGTGATCGGCCGGCCGCGCGGCGCACCGCCGAAGGACTTGGCGTCAGAACCCGGGTTCTTCCGTCGTTTCGAGCGCCAGGACTCCGGCAGGGTTAGGGTGCCCTGACATCGGGAGTCGGCCCTCCCCTCGACGACCGGTCGTCGAGGCTGTCGGCGCTCCCGCTCTGCACCCGCCCCCACCCAGCGAGGAGGCCGCTCCATGGCCAAGAGTGTGCGTCCCACAGAGGCGTTCCCCATCACCACTCGCGAGCTTCGTGTCCTTCGCGTCGAGGACGTCACACCCGGCATGCGCAGGATCGTCCTGGGCGGTGACGGCCTCGCCGCGCACACGGCGGACACCGGATATTCGGTTGGCGCCTTCCGCTCCGACGGGTTCGACGATCACGTCAAGGTGATCCTGAGACATCCGGACCTCACGGAGCCCCTCCTCCCGAAGCAGATGGACGGCGTCCTGGAGTGGCCGCGCGACGATCGCTCCGTGGTGCGCACCTACACGGTCCGGCGCTGGGATCCGGAGCACGGCGAGGTGGACGTCGACGTGGTCACCCACGGTGACGGCCCCGGCGTCCGCTGGGCGGTCACCGCCAGACCCGGGGACGCCGTCCACATCGCCGGGCCGAGACGGTCATCCGGCCATCCCCGTGACGTGGACTGGGTCCTCGTGGCCGGCGACGAGACGGCGCTTCCGGCGATCGCCCGCTGGCTCGAGGAGTGGCCGGACGGGCAGCGCGGCCGCGTCCTCATCGAGGTCAGCTCCGAGGATCGGCGTCAGGATCTTCCCCACCCACCCGGGGTCGACGTGACCTGGATCGACTCCGCCGGGACGGATCCGGGCGCGACCACGCTGCTCGCCGACGCCGTCCGCAACCTCGAGTGGTGGGACGGCACCGGCTTCGTATGGGTGGCCGGCGAGGCCGGTGCCGTCGCTCCGCTCCGCCGATGGCTGCGCGACGAGAGGGACCTGCGCGACGAGCAGGTCCAGATCACCGCGTACTGGCACCGTGGCGACGGATGAGCACGGGCACTGACCGGTTTCCTCGCGCCACCGGCGCGTGTTAAGTGTCTGACACCAGCGCTGTCAATACGCGCTCTTGGGGCCGGACGATGACCGACGATCATCCGTCGGTCATCGTCCCCATCCCCTCCTACTGACAGGCCTCGCAGATCTCCCCGTTCTCCATGGCCTCGATGGAGCAGGCCAGGGCGGACTCGGAGACCGCGATGCGCTCGGTGGCCCCCACCGGGTCGGTCATCGTCGGCAGCTCGATCGTCGCGGGGGCGTCGACCGGTGCGGCGACGGCCACGGACACCGTCGACTTCTCGATCGACGACGCGCCGAGGCTGCGCAGGTAGTAGGTGGTCTTCAGGCCGGTGCGCCACGCGTGCCGGTACATGTGGCTGAGCGTCTTCATGTCCGGCTGGATCACGAAGAGGTTGAGCGACTGGGACTGGTCGATCCACTTCTGACGGCGCGCCGCGGCGTCGATCAGCCAGCGGCTCTCGATGTGGAACGCCGTCTGGTACCGGGCGCGCAGGTCGTCCGGGACGTTCGGGACCAGGTCGAGGTCACCGTCGTGGCGCTTCAGCTCGGTCACCATCTCCGCGTTCCAGAGGCCGCGCTCCTTGAGGTCGGCGACGAGGAACGGGTTGAGGATCATGAAGTCGCCGGAGAGGTTCGACTTGGCGAACAGGTTCTTGTACATCGGCTCGATGCACGGGGACGTGCCCATGATGTTCGCGATCGTCGCCGTGGGCGCGATGGCGATGACGTTCGAGTTGCGCATCCCCTGCTCGGCGATCTTGGCGCGGAGCGGCGCCCAATCCATCACGCCGCCGCGGGGCACGTCGATGTCCTCCCCGCGCTCGGAGGCGAGCAGGTCGACGGTGTCCTGCGGCAGGAGGCCGCGCGACCACTTCGACCCCTCGTAGGACGAGTAGCGACCGCGCTCGGCTGCCAGATCGCTGGAGGCCTCGTACGCGTAGTACGCGATGGCCTCCATCATCTCGTCGTTGAACGCGAGGGCCTCGTCCGATCCGAACGGGATGCCGCGACGGTACAGGGCGTACTGCAGGCCCATCACGCCGAGCCCCACCGGACGGTGGCGCATGTTGGCGGTGCGCGCCGGGTCGGTCGGGTAGAAGTTGACGTCGATCACCGAGTCAAGGGCCCGCACCGCGATGCGCACGGTCTCCCGCAGCCGGTCGCGGTCGATCGCGCCGTCCTCGGTGAGGTGCTGGTCGATGACGATCGAGCCGAGGTTGCAGACCGCGGTCTCGTCCTCGCCGGTGTTGAGGGTGATCTCGGTGCACAGGTTCGACGAGTGCACGACGCCGGCGTGGTCCTGCGGCGAGCGGACGTTGCACGGGTCCTTGAACGTGATCCACGGGTGGCCCGTCTCGAAGAGCATCGAGAGCATCGCCTTCCAGAGGTCGATCGCGGGGATCGACTCACCGTGGATCTCGCCCGCGGCGGCGCGTCGCTCGTACTCGACATACCGGCGCTCGAACTCCGCCCCGTACACCTCGTGGAGGTCGGGGACCTCGTTCGACCGGAAGAGCGTCCAGTCCTCGCGGCGCTCCATCCGCTGCATGAAGAGGTCCGGGACCCAGCAGGCGGTGTTCATGTCGTGCGTCCGGCGGCGCTCGTCGCCGGTGTTGCGGCGTAGCTCCAGGAACTCCCGGATGTCGTTGTGCCAGACCTCGAGGTAGGCGCAGCCGGACCCGGCGCGCTTGCCCCCCTGGTTCACCGCGACCAGCTGATCGTTGTGCATCTTGAGGAACGGCACGACGCCCTGCGACTCGCCGTTGGTGGACTCGATGAACGATCCGGTGCCGCGCACGGCGGTCCAGGATCCGCCCAGCCCGCCGGCCCACTTCGAGCACATCGCGTTCTCACCGATCCCACGGCCGACGATGGACGCCAGGGTGTCCTGGATGTGGTACAGGTAGCAGGAGGAGAGCTGCGAGTGCGGCGTCCCGGCGTTGAAGAGCGTGGGGGTCGACGAACAGAAGCGCCGCTCCCGGTACATCCGGTAGAGGTCCAGGGTGCGCTCGGTCCGCTCCTCCGGCCGCTCGGCCAGGCAGACGCCCATCGCCACGCGGAGCCAGAAGATCTGCGGCGCCTCGATGCGCACCGGGTTCTGCCCGGTCTTGTCGGTGATCAGGTAGCGGTCGTAAAGCGTCTGCACGCCGAGGAAGTCGAACTCGCGGTCGGCGGCCGGGTCCAGGTCGGCGGCGAGCCGGTCGAGGTCGTACTCGAGGAGGACGGCGTCCATGCGCGAGATCTCGACCCCGCGCTCGAGCGCGGGACGGAGCGCCGCGCGGTGGGCGGCGGCGAGGGCGCCGATGCCGTCCCGGACGATGTCCCAGTCGAGCGTCTCCTCGTAGACGTAGGTGAGGAGGATCCGCGCCGCGAACTTGGACAGCTCGGAGTCGCGCTCCACGAGCGTCTTGGCGTTCAGCACGACGAGACGGCGGAGGTCCGTGAGCCGGATCCCGGGGCGCACCGCACGGCGCAGCTCGCGCTCGAGCTCGTCGTGGTCCATGTCGAGGTCGAGGCCCTCGGCGGCGAAGGCGATCCGCTGCACCAGGTCCGCCCCGTCCCAGGGGATCTCGGATCCGTCCTCACCGATGACGGGCACCGGCGGGCGGCTCGGCGCCACCGGGGCCAGTTTGGCCTCCTGGGCCCGGATCATGGCGCGCTCGGCCCGGTACACGATGTACCGCTCCGCGACCTTCATGTGGCCGCCGAGGACGAGCTCCTCCTGCACCAGGTTCTGGATGGTCTCGATGGGCACGTAGCCCTGTCCGAGACCGCGGACGCGCTCGGCGATCCGCTCCGTCAGGCCGGCGGCCGGGGCGGGGGCCGCGTGCCGTGACCGGAACGCCCTGCGGATGGCGGTCTCGATCTTGGCCCCGTTCCAGGCGGTGGCCTCGCCGGAGCGGCGGACCC
>CALMEC010000068.1 GCA_937862675.1 uncultured Actinomycetes bacterium | reverse complement strand
GCTTTCGGAAAGCCAGGCCCCGCCTGAGTTCAGGGCCGAAGCCGGACGATCGGGATCGCCGATCCCGCGGGCGCCGCCGGCGCGCCGACCTCCCGCACGACGAGTGGGCGGCGGAGGCCCTTGTCCGGGAGGCGACCGTCGACGCGGCCCGGGAGGGATCTCCCGCCGACGCGCTCACCCCTGATGCCGCCCCCGATTCGCCGTGGGAGCCGGTCGAGACACTCAGCGAGCCTCCCCGTCATGCCGTCCCGGCACCGGAGGAGCCCTCCGTGTGGCCCACTACGACGCCCTCGCTGGAGGACGACGGCACGACGAGCCCGTCTCCCGTCACCGCGGACGTCGCGGCGACGACGTCCGCCGGAGAGACCGGGGATGTCGCCGCTCCGCCGGTCGCCCCGGGTGCGTCCACCGTCTCCGTGGGATCCGTCGGCGGGACCCCTGTCGTCATCGACCTCGCGACCCTCGCGGGGCTGGGCGGATCGATGGAGCTCGTCATCGAGCCCAACGACGACGGCAACGGCCTGCGTCTTCACCTCGCACAGCGCGACGACGTCGATGGCGCGCCTCCGCCCTCACCCGCCGCCGACGTCGCGCAGGCCGCCATGCCCGACGCCGCGTCACCGGTCCGGGGATCCGCGCCACAGCCCTCCACGCCGGCGGTCACCGCCAGCACTGATCCGCTCGGTGCGGAGCCCCTGCCCGTGACCGGCGAGGAGTCCGCCGACGCCCCCGCGACCTCTCCCCGACCCACGACGGCGGTGAACGGCTGGTGGAACGCCTCCGCCTCCGCGCCCGCCCATGACGCCGACCGGGTCGTCGCAGAGACCCCGCTGCCCGCGGAGGGGGATCCCGACCCCGCACGGATCCTCGCCGACATCCGGGCGCGCCTGGCGGCCCTCGACGCACGGAGGAACGGGGACGTGCCGCCGATCTGACCGGCGGGTCATGAGTGGTGCGGGTGGATCCGGCCGTGAGATCCCTGATGCCGGGTCCGGTCGACGTCCGCCGCCGCCGCGGGCGGGTCCGGCAACCGGTACGCCGACCGACCCCGTCCCCGGATGGTGACGCCTCGGCACACACCTCGGTTTCCTCGGACGACCACCGGCGATCCGGCGTCCATGTTCCCGGTGCTCGCGGGTCACCTGGAGCCGTGAAGGCGCCCGTCCCGGCGGCGTCGGCATCCCGCGCCTGCATCTGCCCGGCGTGCGCCCCCGGCGACCGGCGGCGATCCGGACGATGTCGCACTGTGGCCGTCCTGGACCGCGACCGACGACTAGTGTCTTCGCGATGATCGAGCACATCGACGCCGCGACGCGGGTGGCGGGCATCATCGGCTGGCCCGTCGAGCACTCCCTCTCTCCCCGCATGCACAACGCGGCCTTCAGGGCGTGCGCACTCAACTGGGCGTATGTCGCGTTCCCCGTCGCGCCCGGAACGGTCGCCGTCGCCGTCCGGGGACTCGCCGCCGCCGGATGTTCCGGGCTGAACGTCACCATCCCGCACAAGCACGAGGTCATCGACGCCTGCAGCTCGGTCACGGACGCGGTCCGCTCCATCGGTGCGGCCAACACCCTCGTACCCGATGGGACGGGGGGCTTCGTCGCCCACAACACGGACGCCGCGGGATTCATCCGTGCCATCGACGAGACCGCGCCCGTCGACCTGGCCGGGGAGACGGTCCTCCTCCTCGGTGCCGGCGGGGCCGCCCGGGCCGTGGGCCACGCCCTCACCGAGCGCGGCGCCCGTGTCGTCGTGGCCAACCGCACACGTGCCCGGGCCGAGGAGCTCGGTGAGGCCATCGACTTCAGCCCGGCCTCCATCCGGGACGCGCTGGACGAGTGTCGCCTCGTCGTCAATTCGACGAGTCTGGGACTGGGGCGGGCGGACGTCCCGTCCGAGCTGCCGCTGGAGGGGCTCGGCCCCGACCATGTCGTCAACGATCTCGTCTACCGCCCCGGCGGCACCCCGTGGCTCGCCGCAGCCGCCGAGCGCGGTGCACGCACGGTCGACGGCCTCGGCATGCTGCTGCACCAGGGCGCCGTCGCCTTCGAGCTGTGGACGGGGACGCCCGCACCGGTCGAGGTCATGCGCGCCGCGCTCACGTCGGCCTGACACATCACAACAGGACGTTGAGGGCGCACCGTCCGACGACGACCGGCGGTAGCCCCCCTATCCCTCGTTCACCTCATCGTGATGAGAATGCGGCCGACCGTTAACGTCGGTATGAAGTTACCTCGCCGGACAGGAAGACGACGCATGGCGGAGCGGGCCGGCATCCGTCCGCCCGGTTGCTTCATGTCGATCAGAAGTTAACGACGCCGACCGGGTCAGCTGTTCTCCTGAAGGCGGTTGAACTCCTCCAGGGTCCGGGCGAACCGGTGACCACCGCTGCCGTCATTGCGCGCCACGTAGTAGAGGTAGTCGTGGTGGGCCGGATTGGCCGCCGCCTCCAGGCTCGCCGCGCCCGGGTTGCAGATCGGGCCCGGGGGAAGACCCGTGAAGCGCCGCGTGTTGAACGGTGACGACGAGCGGAGGTCCGCAGCGGTGAGGGGCCGCCACTCCCCCACTGCGTACTGCACGGTGGCATCGATGTCGAGCCGCATGCCGCGCTTGAGGCGGTTGTAGATGACACCGGCGACGATGCGCCGCTCCGACGGCACCTTCACCTCACGCTCGATGAGCGACGCGATGATGACGACGTCGTACCGGGTGAGGTTCTTCGACTCCGCATAGCTCAGGTCGATCTTGGACATCTCGCGGTCGAACGCACGCAGCTGCTGGTCGATGAGGAAGTCGACGGTGGTCTCGGTCCCGATCTCGTAGGTCGCCGGGAAGAGGAAGCCCTCCAGCGACGTGGGGGCGGAGCGCCCCGCCATCTGCGCGCCGCGCGCCGACGATCCCGTGAGCTCCAGATAGCGCTCTGCGGAGAGATCCGTCTTCTGCGCGATGAGGTCCGCCATCTCCTCACGACGCAGCCCCTCCGGGAAGACCAGCTTCTCCAGCGGCGGCCCCGTGGTGGTGGCGGAGGTCTCCGGCGACCGGCGCCATCCGCTGACGAACCCCGAGACCGCGACGGCTCCCAGCAGGAGGATGAGGAGAAGCACGATCAGTCGCCGCCGCCCCCGGCGACGCGACGCGCGGACCGTGTGCGGCGGTTCCCACCGCTCGCTGGGCGGACGACCGCTCATCGGGCGGCCAGGAACGCCTCAAGAAGGACACAGGCGGCCAGGCTGTCGACGCTTGCGGAGCTGCCGCTCGCCGCGGCCCGGCGTCCGGCCTCGACCGTGCTGAGCCGCTCATCGACGAACTCCACCCGGATGCCGACCCGCTCACCCAGGTCATGGGCGAAGCGCCGGACCACCTCGGCCTGGGCCCCGGCGGCCCCCGACAGGTGGCGCGGCTCGCCGACGACGATGACCTCCGGTGCCTCCGCCCCGATCACCGCGTCCAGGCGCCGCATGCCGGACGGACTTCCCACTCGCGAGATGGGTGGAAGGGGGCGCGCGATCGTGCCCGTCGGATCACTCACCGCCACTCCGGTGCGTGCCTTCCCGTGGTCGAGCGCCAGTACCTTCAGGCGACCCGCTCCCCCACGTGGGTGCGCGCCGCGTCGAGTGCCGCGGGAAGCGCCGACGGGTCCTTGCCGCCGGCCCGCGCCATCGTGGGACGTCCGCCCCCGCCCCCGCCCACGATCGGGGCGATGGCGGAGATGATGTCGCCGGCCGCGACACCGGAGTCGACCGCAGCGGGATCGAGGTTCGCGACGAGGAGGGCCTTCCCCCCGGCGTCGGCGCCGAGCACCACGACGGCGCCCGCGCCCACCTTCGACTTGACCGCGTCGCTGGCGGCGAGCAGGGCGTCCATGTCCGGGACCTCCACCTGCGCGACGACGAGGGCGACCGGCCCGACGGGCGTCTGCCCGGCGGCGACGGCGTCCAGGTCGAGCGACGCGCGCCGGGCGTCCCTCAGCTCGGCCTCCAGTCCGCGGATGCGCGCCTCGCGTTCGGCGAGACGTTCGATGAGCTCGCGCTCACGCTCCTGGTACCACTCGACGACGCCGTCGCCGGTGAGCGCCTCGATGCGCCGCGTACTGGATCCGATGCCGCCCTCGTGGACGATCTTGAAGGCGCCGATCTCGCCGGTGCGCGATACGTGGGTGCCGCCGCACAGCTCACGCGAGAAGTCCCCGGCGCTGACGACGCGCACGCGCTCCCCGTACTTCTCCCCGAAGAGCCCGATCGCGCCCAGCGCGTCCGCCTCGGCCCGGGGCATCTCGGACCAGGTGACCGCCGTGTCCTCGGAGATGCGCGTGTTCACCATCTCCTCGATGGTGGCGCGCTGCTCCTCGGTCATGCGCTCGCCGAGGGTGAAGTCGAAGCGGAGCTTGTCCGGACCGACGTACGAACCGGCCTGATGCGTGGTCGTGCCGAAGACACTGCGCAGCGCCCAGTGGAGGATGTGCGTGGCCGTGTGGTTGGCCTGGGTGGCACGCCGTGTGGCCGACACGACGGTCGCGGTGACCTCGTCGCCCACCGAGAGCGTGCCCACGACCCGGAGCCGGATGACCTGGTCGTCGCCGACCCGGTAGACCTCGGCCACCTCGCCGGCGCCGTCGGGACCGACGATCTCGCCGTCGTCCGAGATCTGGCCGCCGCCCTGCGCGTAGAACGGGCTCTCGGCCAGCGTGACGAGGACCTCGCCGTCGTCCAGCACGTCGAGCGCCGTGATCGTCGTCATGACCGACAGTCGCTCGAACCCGACGAAGCGGGCCGGGCGCGCGGCACCGGCGACGAGCGCCGCCGCCCGGGCGGCACCCTCGTCCTGTCCCTTCGCCTGCGCGGCGCGTGCGCGCTCGCGCTGCTCCTGCATGAGCGCCTCGAAGCCGGAGGTGTCGACGCTCCGGCCCGCGGCCTCGGCGGCGTCCAGCGTGAGGTCCAGGGGGAACCCGAACGTGTCGTGCAGACGGAAGGCGTCCTCACCGCTGACCTCGCCCGACCCTCCCGAGATGATGTCGTCCAGCATCCGCTTGCCCTGGGACAGGGTGCGGGCGAACTGCTCGGCCTCCACGCCGACGACGTCGGCGATGACGGCGCGGCGCTCCACGAGGTCCGGGTAGGCGTCGCCCCACAGCGCGACCACCTCGCCCGAGAGATCGACCAGGTCGCCCGGCTGGAGGCCGATGGCCTGTGCCTCGGCCATCGCACGACGCAGGACGCGGCGCAGGATGTAGTCGCGTCCCTCGTTGCCCGGCCGGACGCCGTCGGCGATCAGGAAGGTCATGCCGCGGCCGTGATCGGCCAGGACGCGCAGGGCGCGGTCGTCACGGGGGTTGGCCCCGTACTCACGGCCGCTGCGCCCCTGGGACCACTGGATGAGCGGCCAGAACGCATCGGTCTCGAAGACGGAGGCCTTGCCCTGGATGATGGCGGCGATGCGCTCGAGCCCGGCACCGGTGTCGACGTTCTGCTTCGGGAGATCCGTCAGGGCGCCGTCGGCCCCGCGCTCGTACTGCATGAACACCAGGTTC
>CALMEC010000067.1 GCA_937862675.1 uncultured Actinomycetes bacterium | reverse complement strand
CGCGCCGCGCGCCGACACGCCGGCCATGAACAGCCCGCCGAGCGGGAAGCTCAGGGCGTAGCGGGGCGGGGTGGCGGCGATGGGCGCCGACAGCCGTTGCGCCCACGCCTGGGCGCCGAGGCCCGCCGCGCCCAGCGCGAGGAGCCGGCCGTCGCGGCGTGCCAGGCCCCGGAGGGCGGCTGCGACCGGGGCCACGGCCAGCGCCCCCAGGAGGATCGCCGGTCCGAGCCCGCGGGTCCGGCCGCGCGGTGAGGCGAACGCCGCGTTCTTCCGCCATCCCCGCCACATGGGGCGGACGCCGTGGTACATACGCAGCCGCACCAGGTCGGTGCCGTCGGCCGGGATCAGGAGGTCGCCGGCCTCTTTCACCGCGCGGGCGAGCGCCAGGTCGTCGACCATGTGGCCGCGGATGCCGTCGTGCCCGCCGATCCGCTCGTACACGTCGCGCCGGATCAACAGATACGCCCCGGCCGCCATCGTCACGCCGGAGCGCGGCGAGCGTGCCAGCGGGCCCGGTGCCATGACGGCCAGGATGATGAAGGCGGCCGCCGGAAGCACGATCCGCTCGCCCACCGACCCCGTCAGGATCCGCGGCGCGAGCGTGACACCGGCGCGTCCCGCGTCGTCGGCCAGCCGGAGACACGCGGCCAGGGTCTCCGGTTCGTGGACGACGTCCGCGTCCGAGAACAAAAGCCAGTCGCCGGTGGCGTCCTGTGCGCCGCGGTGGCAGGCCCAGCTCTTGCCGATCCATCCGGTGGGCAGCGATCCGGCGTGGACGATGCGGAAGCGGGGATCTCCGGCCGCGGCCTCCCGGGCGACGGCAGCGGTGTCGTCCCTGGATCCGTCGTCGACCACGATCAGCTCGAGGTCCGTGTGCGTCTGGCGCAGATGACTGCGCACGGCGGCGCCGATCCCCGCGGCCTCGTCGCGTGCGGGGAGGATGACCGAGACCCGGCTGCGTGCGTTGCCGGGAACACCGTCCTCCGGCGGGGTGATCCGGGGCCGTGGGACGTTCGCCCGGTCCAGGCGTGCGGCGAGGGCCGTGACGCCCCAGGCCGCGGCGGTCAGCCCGGCGAGCAGGCGCCCGGCCCGTGTCACGCGGCCACCGCGCGATCCGTGGTCCGGCAGTCGCCGAGTCCGCGTCAGGGGTCGATCTCCCCGTCGTCCCAGTCGCGCTCGCGCGCCAGTGAGGCATACGCGCGCCACTCGCGGAGGATCTGCTTCACGTCGCGTTTGCCGATCTCGGGGTGACGCTCCTTCAGGAGCGCGACCGCCAGTTTGTCCGCCCCCGGGGCGGGCGGGTCCTGCAGTTCCATGACCACCGCCCAGACCTCGTCCTCCCAGAGCTTCGGACGCTCCGCCAGGATGTAGTCCACGGCCTCGCCCAGATCCGGCTCGCGCTCGTTCACCGGGGCAGGTTGGGGCCCGACGTCTCGCGGTCGTACGTGCCGGCGGGAAGTCCCTCGTCGCGCAGCTCGACCTTGCGGACGCGGGCGGTGGGAGTCTTGGGCAGCTCGGCCAGGACGCGCACGTAGCGCGGGACGGCGAAGTAGGGCATGCGCTGGATGCAGTGCTCGAGGACATCGTGGCAGTCGACCTGCACGATCCCTTCGCGCGGCACCACGCAGATCAGGATCTCGTCCTCGGCCCCGGCGCCGGCGGTGCTCTTCACGCCGATCGCCGCGGCCTCCAGGATGTGCGGATGGGCGCTGACGATCGTCTCGACCTCGACGGACGAGACGTTCTCTCCGCGACGGCGGATGTAGTCCTTGACGCGGTCGAGGAAGTAGACGTAGCCGTCCGCGTCGACCTTGCCGAGATCACCGGTGTGCAGCTTCAGGTTGCGGAAGTCCTCCGCCGTCTTCTCCGGCATCCCCGCATATGTCCGCATGACGATATTGGGGATCCTCATGTCGACCACGATCTCGCCGGGGGCGTCCGGGGGGAGCGGCATGTCCGTCTCCGGGTCGACCACCGTGACGTCGAACCCCGGTGTGGGGAGTCCGCACGACCCGGCGCGCATGGGCCGTCCGGGCGGGTGGTAGGTGACCATGCCCGTCTCGGTCAGGCCGTAGCCCTCCGTGAAGCGGATGCCGAAACGCTCCTGGAAATCATGGAAGATGTCCTTCGGCGCCGGCATCGCCATGATCCGCGTCACCTGGTGCGCCCGGTCCAGATCGCTCTCCGGTGTGTTCCAGATGAAGTAGTTGATCGCGCTGACGGTGTTCAGGATCGTCGCCTCGGCGTCGATCACCTGGCTCCAGAAGTGGGATGCCGAGTAGCGGTCGACGAACGCGATCCGGGCGCCGGCGATCATGGCCGGGTAGGCGGCGAGCACCTGTGCGTTGGAGTGGAAGAGCGGCAGGCACGAGAAGAACGTGTCGTCCTCCGACACCTCGCAGACATTGTTGTACGTGCGACCGGAGAAGTAGTCGGACCCGTGCTGCTTCACCACGCCCTTGCTGCGGCCCGTGGTGCCGGAGGTGAACATGACGCGGGCGTCGTGCGTCCAGCGGATGTCGAGGTCGGGATAGTCGTCGGACGAGTCGAAGAGCACCGACAGGGGTTCCCACGGGAACGCCGGGTCAGGGCCGTCGCGCCGTCCGGACTCCCACACGAACACGCGCTCCAGGTACGGCAGCTCGTCCTGGATGAGGGCGAGCCGCGTGAGGAACTCGTCGCTGATGATGAGGAACCGTGACTTCGGCAGGTTGATGACCCAGCTGAGGAAGTCGCCGAGATACGCCGTGTTGATCGGGCTCTGCACACCGCCGGCGCGGAGGATCCCGAACCAGGCGGGAAGGGACTCGACGCAGTTCGGCATGAGCATCGACACGCAGTCACCCTGGCCCAGGCCGCGTGCCAGCAGGCCGTTGGCCACCCGGTTGGTCTGGCGGTCCATCCAGAGGTACGAGCGCCACGGCCCGTCGCCGAACCGGAAGTAGTCGCGGTCCGGGGTGGCCTCCGCCCGCGCCCTCAGGATCTTCGGGAGGACCCATTCACGGGGATCCTCGTGCCGGTACCAGTCGCTCCACTCGCTCATTGAGGGGACGCTATCTCACGGCGATTGCGGTGGCGAGCACGGCCCGCGTCCTGCAGGTGCGGATGAGGACGTGCGCGGAGCCTCCGTGGGTCATCCGCCGGCCGGTGCTGCGACGGGCGGCCCGTCGGTGGGCTGGCCGCGTCGGCGCCAGAGCACCATGTGACCGACCACCACCAGGACGACGTACCCGACCACGCCGGTGCCGCTCGTGTCGTCCGCCAGGACGGCGATCCCGAGGGGTACGAGTACGCCGGTGACGAACGCGATCCCCATCGCGAGGGGCCGCCGGGCGCGGGCCAGGGCGGCGGCTGCGACGCCCAGGGCGAAGTAGGCGGCCACCGATCCGCAGAGAAGCCATCGCTGCTGGGCCGGGAGCGAGGTCCCCGGCTCGTTGATGACGCTGGCCAGCGCCGTGGCGAGGGCGGCGAGCGTGGCCGTGACGAGGGCGTGCAGCGCCAGCTGGCTCCGCACCCCGACGGACCCCTCCCGCAGATACGGGATGCCGGCGTGGCCGAGCTCGAGCGACATGACGAACAGGCCGACCAGGAGGACGAAGGACGCCAGTGCGGCGACGAGGAGTGAGCGGTGCCATTCCACCTCCGACGCGGAGTGGACGACCTGGATGACCCCCTCGCCGAGGACGATGATCACGAGGAGCCCGAGCCGTTCGGCGAGGTGCTCGGGCGCGAGCCGGACCCCCTGGACCTGGAACGACTGGATCCGCTCCAGCATCGTCCGCCGGTTGCCGTGGCGGTCCCGGTGAACCCGGCCGCGCCCTTTGGTCTCTGCGCGTTCGGCCCGCGATCGGACGGCGGCGACACGCTCCCGGCTGTGACGCAGCCGGTCCTCGCCCGAGATGAGCGTCAGGGCGACGACGTCGATCGCGAGGCCGACGGCCCAGAGTATGAGCTTGCCGTTGCCGGACACCCAGAGGGAGACGAGCCACGGGACGACTCCGATCGTCTGCTGCACGACCGGGAACTCCGTGACCACGCTCCAGTGGTCCCAGGAATGCGCGCCCACCGACCGGGTCACGATGTAGGCGAGCGCGAAGATGTTGGCCTGCAGCGCCCCCGAGTGCCCGTCTCCATGGCCGAGGAAGAAGGCCGTGAGGCCGGGGATGGCGGCGGCCATGACACCGAGTCCGAACATCCCGGCGAGCAGGCGCGTGAGGTGCGGGCCGTCGGAGCTCGAGTTGCCGTGCAGCATGTAGGTGGTCCACGTCAGCCAGAACGCGATGAAGAGCGTCGCGTAGAGCCCGAGCGCGAGCGGCGGGAACTCCCCGGACAGGGTGTGCGCCAGCCCGGCGACCCCGGCCACCGCCACGAGATCGAAGAAGAGCTCCGGCCACGACGCGTGCCGGTCGGCGGCCTGGACGACGGGATCGGTCGATGGCGCGTCCGGTTCCACGCCGGGACCCTAGACGGTTGATTCCACGGGATCGTGGATGTGGGGCGCGTTTCCGGTGGATGCGGGGTGTCGCCGGACGCCGAAGGGCATGCTGGTCGCCTGTTCGAGTCGTCCGGTGGCGCATCCGCGCCGCCCGGGACACGCACCACGCCGCGAGACCTTGGGATCGACCATCGAGACGGTTGATCCCGTGACCTCGTGGTCCGGACCCGGTCCCGCGGTGCGCCGATCTGAGCGGACGTCCGCCCGTGTCGTCCCCGTGTAGGTTCGCGAGGTGCGCATCGCCACGTGGAACGTCAACTCGATCCGGTCCCGCATCGACCGCGTGGAGGCCTTCCTCGACCGGCACGACGTGGACGTGCTCGCGGTGCAGGAGACGAAGGCCAAGGTCGAGCAGATCCCGGTCATGGGCCTCCAGGCACGCGGCTACGAGGTGGCCGCCGTCGGACACGATCAGTGGAACGGGGTCGCTCTCATCTCACGGGTCGGCATCGACGACGTGCGCGTCGGCTTCGACGGCATGCCGTTCTTCCGGGACGCCACCGAGGCGCGGGCCATCTCGGCGGTCTGCGGGGGCGTCAGGATGATGAGCCTCTACGTGCCGAACGGCCGGAAGCCGGACGACCCCCACTACGCCTACAAGCTGGAGTGGCTCGCGCGCCTGCACGAGGCGTCGCGGGAATGGAACGGCACGCCGACGGCGCTGATGGGCGACTGGAACATCTGCCCCTTCGACGAGGACTGCTTCGATCCGTCGCAGTTCGTCACGAAGACGCACCTGACCCCGCCCGAGCGCGATGCGTTCTTCGCCATCGAGGCCGACTTCCGCGATGTCGCCCGCCCGTTCACGCCGGGGCCGGGGGTCTACACCTACTGGGACTACTACCGGCAGCGCTTCGAGCGGAACCGCGGGATGCGGATCGACTTCGTGCTCGGATCGGCACCTTTCGCGGAGCGGGTGACCGGGGCATTCGTCGACATCGCGGAGCGCGATCCCGCACAGGGTGAGGGCAGCCCGTCCGATCACGCCCCGGTCGTGGTCGACCTCGCCGACGCCTGATCCTCGTTCTCGGCGCCCGGTATGCCCGGGTGCACGGCATGTCGGCGCCGGCCGGGGCGGGCAGGGCAACGTCCGCCGTGCCGCGAGATCGCGGGATCAGCATCTAGTGTGCGTCCGTGACCGTTCCCGCCGTCGAGATGGTCGGAGTCGCGCTGCGCCGCGGTGATCGGGCCGTGCTTCAGGATGTCGACCTCTCCGTTCCAGGGCACGGCATCACCGTCCTCGTGGGACCGTCGGGGGCGGGCAAGCCGTCTCTCCTGCGGCTCATGAACCGGCTGGAGGCACCCGAGACCGGGACCGTCCGGGTTCTGGGCGAGGACGTCGCGACGCGCGATCCCCTCGCACTGCGCCGACAGGTCGGCATGGTCTTCCAGCGGCCGATCCCGTTCGCGGGGAGCGTGCGCGACAACCTCCGTGTGGCGGTACCCGGCGCCGGGGACGAGGAGCTGGACGACGTGCTGCGGCGTGCCGGTCTCGACGGGACGTTCCTGGACCGTGAGGCGACCCGGCTCTCCGGCGGGGAGGCGCAGCGGATGTGCCTCGCCCGCACGCTGGCCGCCGGCCCGTCGGTGCTCCTGATGGACGAGCCCACCTCTGCCCTGGACGCCGACGCCGGCTCGGTGGTCGAGCGCACCGGCCGGGCCCTGGCCGATGCCGGCGTCCCCCTCGTCTGGGTCACCCACGACCGGGTGCAGGCGGCACGCATCGCCGACCACGTGGTGCGGCTGGCGGAGGGCCGCGTCGTGGCGTGCGGCCCGCCCGCGATCGTCCTTTCGGCCGCGGACGACGGAGCGGCGCATGGCCGGTAACGTCGGCTGGTGGGGGCTCCTGGCCTCACTCCTGCTCGTGGTCGTCGCCGTCGGCATCTCACGCCGGTACGGGCTCGGCCTCGAGCTCGCGATGGTCGGCGCGTCCGCCCGGGCCGTCGTCCAGCTGGTGGTCGTGGGGGCGGCGCTCGGCCTCGTCATCGACGACGGCCGCTCGATCGTCTGGTCCTGGCTCTGGGTCGCCGGCATCGTCCTGGTGGCCTCATGGATCGTGCGTCGCCGCGCGCCCGAGCTCCCCGGTGTGTTCGGCGTGGCACTCGTGGCCAAGGTCGTCACGACGGCGATCGCCGCCGGGCTCATCTTCGGGCTCGACATCTTCCCACTGGAGAGCCGCACCCTCATCCCGGTGATGGGGATGACGCTGGGCAACGCACTCACCTCCACCGTCGTCGCCGCGACGCTCCTCGTGCGCGAGGTGTCGGACCGTCGCGACGACGTGGAGGCGCGTCTTGCGCTCGGTCTGCCGTGGCAGGCGGCGATGCGCCCGCATCAGCGCGACATCCTGCGTGCCGCGATCGGCCCGCAGGTGGAGCGGACGCGGCATGTCGGCACGGTCTTCCTGCCGGGCGCCATGGTCGGCCTGGTGCTGGCCGGCGTCGACCCGCTGGACGCGGTGCTCGTGCAGGGCGCGCTCATGTTCGTGATCCTGGGCGGTGTTGCCACGAGCACGGCGGCCATCACGCTGGGCGCGTCGCGGCGGCTCTTCACCCCGGACCATCGTCTGCGCCCGCTGGTGCGGTCGGTGGGCACCGCGCCGGAGGACATGCTTCTCGAACGGGTCCTGGGCGTCCTCCGGCGACGATGGCGCAGTGCCGAGGAGCCGGAGACGTGATCCGGTCGCACAGCAGGAGGCCGTCGAACGGGGCGTGGGGGCTGAGGCGCGATCCGTCGTCACCCGATGGGCGATCCGTCGTCACTCGATGAAGTGGTCACGTCCCGGTGAAGCTGCGGCCGTGATCGGAGTGCACGCGGAAATTCGTCGCGCTCCACTGCCGCCGGTGTGCGGTTGGGGGTTCGTTCTGGCCGAGCTGCGGTGCTGATTCCCGGGATGGCTCGACGCCGCCGAAGGGGAGCGGTGACACCGCTCGTCTGCTCCCGCTCGCATGGCTGGTTTGACATTCCGGCCATCGGCGCGTGTTAAGTGTCTGACACCAGCGCTGTCACCCCGCTCGCCGGCCTCGGCTGAGGTGCCGGTCACCCGGGCATCGGGGCGGCGCTGCCTGCGGCAGCGGTGGCTCACGAGCCTGGCCGGCGTCATGGTGAGCGGCGTCGCGGCCTTCCTCGCGCCCATCCAGGGGCCGGCTTCAGCTGGCGTGCGGTCCGCTCAGAGGATCCGTTCGCCGATGGGCGACGGCAGCGACCGCAGCGCCTCCGACGTCGGACCCTTCGGGTCGAACTCCAGGCCCACGGCCCCGTCGTAGCCCACCTCGTCCAGGGCGGAGAGGATGGTCGCGAGGTCCACGTCACCCGTCCCCGGTGCTCCGCGGCCCGGGCAGTCGGCGTACTGGACATGTCCGATGAGCGCCGCATGGCGGTGGATCATGGCGACCGGATCGTCACCCGACATCGCGCAGTGGTAGACGTCGAACAGCATCCGGACCGCCGGATGATCGACGAGTCCGAGGAGGGCCGCCACGTCGTCGGCGCGCGGCGCGAGATACCGCGCTACGTCCAACGCGTTGATGGGCTCGATGACCACGACGGCGTCATGACGCTCGGCCAGGTCGCCCAGCTGCCGGTAGACCCGGGCCGCCTGATCCATCTGTGCCGCCACCGGACGGTCGTCGACGCGGAGTCCGGGCAGCACGTTGATGCACGGTGCGTCGACCTGGGACGCCACCCCGAGCGTGTCGAGACACGCCCGCACGACGTCGTCCTCGCGTTCGGCCAGGTTGCAGAAGCCGCGCTCGCCGCGGGCGATGTCGCCGCCGTCCGCGTTGAGGCAGCTGACCGCCGCGCCGGCGTCGATCACGGCGGCCGCCCATGCGTCGGTGTCGGGTCCCGGCGGCCACCACGACTCGACGTGGGTGAAGCCGGCCTCCGCGGCCGCCCGGGGGCGGTCGACCGGTGGCAGCTCCGTGAAGAGCATCGAGAGGTGGGCCGACAGGGGAGGTGTCATCACCCGTCCGTCTGCAGCGCCGCACGACGCCGGGTGAACTCACGGCCGGCGGCCAGGGCGTCGGCGCGGAGCGCCGGGATGGTGTCGGCCTTGTCGGTCGTCCAGTCCATGAGCGGACGCCCCTCCTCGGCCGGGCCCGTGATGGACGCGGGCGCCGCGGCCTCGGTGGCGAGATGGGGGAAGAGGCCGTCGCAGATGCGGGCGAACGTCGCGAGGCCGCCCAGGTCGGCCGTCGCGAGCGGGCCGGCGGCCACCCATCGGGGAGCGAGTCCGTCGGCGACCGCGGCGTCGATGTCCTCGGCGCTGGCGATGCCCTCGTCCAGCATGTGGAGGCACTCGCGCAACATCGCGAACTGGAGCCGGTTCCAGATGAAGCCGGGCACGTCGCGTCGCGCGACGAGCGGGGCCTTCCCCATGTCGGCGGCGATGCCGCGCAGGGCGTCCACCGTGGCGTCCGAGGTCGCGGGTCCGGGGATGATCTCCACCACGCCGGTCAGGTGCGCGGGCTTCAGGAAGTGGAGGCCCGCGAAACGCCCGGGCCGGTCGAGGCCCCCGGCGAGCTCGGCGATCGTCAGGCTCGACGTGTTGGTGGCGATGAGGGCCTTCGGATGACACCAGGGCTCGATTCGCCGGAAGAGCGCGAGCTTGGTGGGCGCGTCCTCCACGATGGTCTCGATCACCAGGTCGGCCTCGGCGAACGCCTGCTGGTCGATGGCCGACGGCGGGACGGGGAGGCCGCCCGCCATGTCCGTGGCCCGCGCCGCGGCGGCGTCGCGGTTGAGGGGGATGCGGCCGGCGAGGACCACGTCGTGCCCGGCCAGTGCCAGGGCGGCCGCGATCTCGGGGCCCATTGCCCCGGTGCCGACGACGATCGCGTTCACGACGAGCGCGCCAGGCGCAGCTCCATCACGCGCTGCAGGAGCTTGAGCGCGGTGGGGTCGCCGGTGATCCGGACGATGCCCTTCTGGTACGCGGCCACCCAGTCGCCGAGCTTCGCCTTGTCGGCCAGCTGGTTGAAGGCGCGCCGGTCCATCTCGATCTCGAGCTTGGCGTCGGCGGCGGGGTCGCGCGTGGCCTCGACGGCGGGAAGCTGCAGGCGCCAGGCGGCCGTGCCGCCCCGCTCCCGGAAGTGGATCCGCACGGTGACGGCGAGCTTCTTCAGGGCGGGGACCTGGGCGATGAAACGGCCGGCAGCCCCCTCGATCATCGTCTTGGTGTCAGTGGTCGCCATGGGCGGATTCTCGCAGACGCCGTCGTCCGGCGAGCGCCGGATCGTGCATCGGGACACCGGCGGCGGCACACGGGAGGCGGATCCGCCCGTCGCGGCACCCGGCGCGGCGGCCGCCTGACGAGCCGGGGCGCTGACCACGCGGCCGCGATCGACCGTGTCGGACGAAGGCGACGACGGTGTCCGTCGCCACGCTGCGCCGCAGTCCGTCGGACCGGTCGGCGACGTCCGAGGTCCGGAGGCGCCGCCACCGGCGGGCCCCCGTGGGGGACCCGCCGCGAGAGCCCGCACGGGCCCCCCTCCCTCGGCAGGGCGTCCGCGTCGAGGGGGATCGCCACCGACCCCGGAGACGCAGTCCCAGGCGCGAGCAGGACGGCGATCCTCAGTCGGACAACCGGATGCGGGCCGGCGTCGGAGTCCTCGGGAATCCACCGGACCCACCATGAACGCCCCGGGGGTGACGGGGACCGGCACACCGTGTCCGGGCGGTCTCCGGGATGTGGCGCTGCAGCACCGCGGCGCGGCTCCCGCGTTCGGTCAGGTCGCGGATCCGGGACCGGCTATCGGGGGTGCCCGGGCTCCCTTGCGGGCGTGTCCGGCGACATGAGCGTGTGGCCCGCCACTCGGGTCGATGGCGGTGCACGCGTGATCTGGTAATGTCCATCGGCCCGTCACCGGACTGGAGGAACGACGCGTGGGCAAGACCGGCCAGCGAATCGCCGTCACACTTGCATGCCAAGACTGCAAGCGGCGGAACTATCAAAGCAACAAGAGCAGACGGAACACGCCCGACCGCGTCGAGCTGGCGAAGTACTGCCGCTGGTGCGGTAAGCACACCGTCCACAAGGAAACGAGATAGGACCTCTTCACAGAGGGTCGTAGCTCAACTGGTAGAGCACCGGTCTCCAAAACCGGGGGTTGGGGGTTCGAGTCCCTCCGGCCCTGCCTCGTTTGACTCTCACTCAGCACATGGCACGTAAACGCGAAAAGAACACACCGGACGCCGCCGCAGGCGCGTCCGCGGGCAAGGGCAAGGGCGCATCGCGTCCGGCGTCCAAGCCTGCGCGCGTACGTCCCACGCCGGGTGGGAAGAGCCAGAAGACCGGGTCGTACACCAAGAGCGTCCAGCAGGGACGGTCACGCCGCTTCGTCACCGAGGTCGTCTCGGAGATGAAGAAGGTCAACTGGCCGAACCGCGTTGAACTGCTCCAGGCGACCCTCGTCGTTCTGGTCGCGGTGGCCATCATGGCGGTGTTCCTCGGAGCGGCCGACCAGGTCTCCGAGGCCGTCACCGATTGGATCTTCCCCAAATGACGATGGTCGAGTGCGTCGCTGGGAACGCATCCCACATCCACGATTCCATCTAGCCGAAGGGCTCACTCCGCTTTGTTCCACTGGTACGTCATCAACACCTATTCCGGCCACGAGGCCAAGGTCAAGCACAACCTGCAGCACCGCATCGTGTCCGCGGGGCAGGGCCACATGGTGCGCCAGATCGTGATCCCGACGGAGCAGGTCGTCGAGACCAAGGACGGCCAGAAGGTCCAGTCCGAGCGGCGTGTGCTCCCCGGCTACGTGCTGGTGAAGATGAAGATGACCGAAGACTCCTGGTCGCCCGTCAAGAACACGCCCGGGGGGACCGGCTTCCTCGGGGCC
>CALMEC010000066.1 GCA_937862675.1 uncultured Actinomycetes bacterium | reverse complement strand
GGACCGTGGATGGTCGTCTCGTGCCTCGGCGGAGCCTCGACCGGAGTGCCTGCGGCCTGTGGCCCACCTGTGACCGGACGACCTCCCGTGGGCCGGGACGATGCCGCTCCGCGGCCGGGCGTCGGCGGAGACTCCGGCCCGTATACCAGGCAGGGTATATACCCCAATGGGTATCATGGCGAAGCCCTCCACACGACCAAGGACTCTCCCATGACCGTCGACCGCGCCGTCATGATCTTCGCCGGACTCGTCATTCTCCTGTCCGTCCTCCTCGTCGCCACCGTCTCGCAGTGGTGGCTCCTCCTCACGGCCTTCGTCGGACTGAACCTGATCCAGTCGGCGGTCGCGGGTTTCTGCCCGGCGGCGATCGCCTTCCGGAAGCTGGGCGTGCGGCCGGGCGTCGCGTTCCGGTGAGGTGACGTCCCATGCCGGACCCGCTCCGGTGCGTCACCGCACCGTGACGGCCGAACCCGCGGCAGAGCGAAACCCGTACCGGCGGCACCAGCCGTGTGGCGCCGGTACCCGCTGACGCTTCCGCCGTGCGACGGCGCCCGGCACAACCGTGCGTGCGGGCGCCGATCGGCTTCGGAGTCAGCCCCCGAGAACGCCCTTCACCGCGTCGCCCGCCGCGACGCCCTCCAGCACCAGGATCAGGGGCGGCTGCGCGTTCAGCGGGCCGGCCTTCTCACGGAATGCGGCGAGGTGCGGCTGCTGCAGATGCGCCTCCAGCGCCTCCGGGCTCCCCCCCCGCTCGATGAACGCGAGACGACTCGGATCCCGCACGTCGCGATGGAGCGCGAACGCGATGCATCCCTCCTCCGCATGCGTCGGAGGGATGACCATCTCCTTCGCGACCTCCTCGAGCGCGTCGCGTTGCCCCTCCACTGCCGTCATGATCGCGACGACGACGACCTCACCCATGTGTGCCCCCTTGGTTCGACGGAACGGATCTCCGCGCCGATCCTATGTGCCCTGGCCGCCATGGGCGGCGACCGGTATCGAGTTCCCACGTGGTCGCAGACTCTGTCACCGCCGGTCGCGAGACCGTACGATCCGTGCGACGACGGGGATTCGACCGAATCCCCGCGGTGCCGGGTGGCCCGCGCGGACGACGGTCGTCGTCTCACCCGATCGGGTGAGACGACGCGGCAGCTCTGCAGCCGCCTGAGGGATTCGGGCCCGGTCGGCCGTTCGGCTCCGGACCGACGGTCCCCCGCCCGCGCGTTAGGTGTCTGACACCAGCGCTGTCACTCCGGGGTTGCGTTCGCCGGCGTGAGCCCGGCCAGCCGCATCGCCAGATCGACCAGCGACAGACGCTCCAGTGACCCGACCTCCGCCCACGGGATCCAGGCCGCCATGTCCGTGCTGCCGTCCGTCTCGTGCGTGAGCGTGCCGCCGACGATCGTGGCCCGGTAGACGATCCGAAGGGCCTGCATGTCGCGATCCCCCGTCAGGCGGTGTTCCGCGGCGATGACCATCGAGTCCACGCCCAGGAGGTCGCCCACGACGACGTCGTAGCCCGTCTCCTCGCGAACCTCCCTCACACAGGCCGCCTCCGGCGGCTCCCCCGGTTCCAGCCCGCCACCGGGCATCGTCCAGCGCGGAACGGATCCCCCGGTCCAGCGTGACAGCAGGATGCGGTCCGACTGGTCGGTGAGGACGGCGTATGCGCCCACACGGAGATCCATGGCCTCCACCCCGCTCACGACCGCTCCGGGGTGCCCAGACGCCGGTGCCGGAGCGCGGGCAGGCGGGCGCGGACGTCGTCGAGAACGGCCCGGTCGAGATCGGCCACCGCGACACCCACTCCGTCGGCGACCTGAGTCAGCATCTCACCCCACGGCGAGACGATCATGCTGTGGCCGAACGAGGCCGTGCCCGTCGCATGCGTCCCCACCTGCCCCGCGGCGAGCACGTAGCACTGGTTCTCGACGGCACGTGCCCGTACGAGGATCTCCCAGTGCGCCTGACCGGTGGCCTGCGTGAACGCGGCCGGCACCGTGAGGATCTCCGCTCCCCCGTCCGCCAGGCGCCGGTAGAGCTCGGGGAAGCGCACGTCGTAACAGACGGAGAGGCCGGTGCGCCATCCCGCCGTGTCGACGCTCACCACGTCGGAGCCGGGCTCCGTGACCGCCGACTCCCGATAGGTGACACCGCCGACGCGGACGTCGAACAGATGGATCTTCCGGTAGACCGCGCGGCTCACACCCTCCGGATCGAACACGACGCAGGTGTTGCGGGTCGTGGACCCGTCGGACGAGCGCTCCGAGACACTGCCGGCGACCAGCCACACCCCGAGCTCACGCGCCCACGACGCGGCCGCGGTGAGCGACGCACCGTCCAGTGGTTCCGCGCCGGCCAGCTGGCCGGCGTCGATGTCGATCAGGTTCCACTTCTCCGGGAGGAGCACGATCTCCGCCCCCAGCCGGGCCGCCTGGGTGACGAGATCCCCCGCGACGGCGATGTTGCGCCCGACGTCGGGACCCGAGGTCATCTGGCAGACGGCGGCGCGGGTCGACGGCATGGACCGATCATCGCACGCCGTCGGCGGGCTGCGGCCCCCGGCGCTACGATGGGACGAACCCCACCGTCTCATCACGAAGGTGAATCCATGGCCGAGTCCTCCGTCCTGACACGCATCGAAGAGGTCCTCGAGGAGATCCGCCCCGCCCTCTACTCCGACGGCGGCGACATCGAGCTCGTCGACTTCGACGAGGAGGGGTTCGTCCACGTCAACATGCTGGGCGCCTGCGGTGGATGCCCCATGTCGACGGCGACGCTGGTGCTGGGCGTCGAGGCCGCGCTGCGCGAGCGCGTCCCCGAGGTCGAGGGTGTCATCCCGATCTGAGGCCGGCACCGGTGCGCGGGTCGCCGTCCCGGAATCCCGGGACGTGTCGGTGCCGCCGGATCATCCGGAGGTTCTGAGACCTCGCGACGGATGAATCGGGGTGCCCGGATTTGAACCGGGGACCTCTCCGACCCGAACGGAGCGCGCTACCAAGCTGCGCCACACCCCGACGGCACCGACGCATCGTACCGATCTCATCCGCGCGCCGCCACCGCATCGCGCAATCGATGTCACCCTCCCGGACGGCCCGTTCACGCCGTCACCACATCGCGACGATTCGGGGCGACGTTTCCGATCACCGCGCCGACGTGCAAGACTGCGTGTCCCACCGGGGGAATCGACGCGACGAACCAGCCCGGGACGGCCGCGGAGCGATCCTTCACGAAAGCTTTTCCCTCATGGATCGTCTCCTGTGGTTAACTACCTGAACACGGTTCATTCGTCCGCTAATGACCGTGAGTATCGTCCTCATGCCGCCCAAACAGCCGACATCGACCAGCACGCCGAAGACACGGCATGAGCCGCGGCAGCGCCGCTGGCCGATCGAGATCGCCCTGTTCGCGGCGATGCTGCTGGTCTACCAGGGTTCGCGGGCGCTGGTCATCGGGGATGAGGGCAAAGCCCTGAGGAACGCGATCGAGGTCATCGACCTCGAGAAGATCTTCGGTCTCCACTTCGAGGCCAGCATCCAGGGCTGGATGCTGGAGAACCTGCACGTCACGCAGGTCCTCAACCAGTTCTACATCTGGGCGCACCTGCCGGTCACCGCGCTCTTCTTCGTGTGGCTCTACCGCCGCCGCCGTGCCGCCTACCCGTTCGTGCGCAACGCTTTCTTCCTGGCCAACATCCTGGCGCTCGCCGTCCTCGTGTTCTGCCCGGGGCAACCGCCCCGCATGATGACCGGCGAGGGGTTCGTCGACACGTTGTCGCTCATCAGCGGCATCGATCTCCACGGGGGCAACTTCTCCGGGTGGTTCAACCCGTATGCGGCGGTGCCGTCGATGCACTTCGCCTACTCGCTCATGGTGGGGGTCGTCATCGCCCTCCTGTCGAAGAACCTCGTCCTGCGCGTGGCGGCGCTCATGTACCCCGCCCTGGTGTTCGTCACCATCGTCGGCACGGCCAACCACTACGTGGTGGACGCCATGGCCGGCGCCGTCGTGCTGTCGGCCGCCTTCGCCATCACATGGTTCGCAACACGGCGCGCAGCCGCCTACCGGATGCGCCGCACCGACCCCGCGGTGGCCGAATCCCAGTCGTAGCGGCATCCGGTGGACACCCGGCCCCGGATCGGGCTTGAGTCCCCCGAAGTGACGATCTAGAGTCTGTCCATGGAACGGACCGATCCACCGGCTTCCTCATCGGATGTCTCCGACGGCCCGCTCCGCGCGATCAACGGCCCGTCCGCTCACTGAGCGGGCGGGCCGTTCTCATTTCGGAATCCAGCGCAGTATCGGAGGTTGTGGCCATGGCGATCCACCTGACTCCCGACGAATTGTCTGACGCATTGGGGATGAAGAGCAGAGAGGTGATCCGGATGTGCCAGGAGGAGTCGGTGCCGATTCTCCACGGTCGCATCGACAAGACCCTGTTCATCCAGACGATGCAGGCGAGCGGCCAGCGCATGCCGGAGGACGCCGAGGTCCTGCTCGACATGCACTGACGCATCACGTCGGGCCTTCCGACGGCTTGTGTCCTGCGATGAGATGCGGCCGGCACATGACGGACGACTCTCCTGCGCGGGACACAGATGGTTGATTCCAGGGAGGCGTGGATGTGGGGCGCGTCACCGGTGGATGCGGGGCGTCGCCGGGCGACGACGGGCAGGGTGGTGTCCTTCCCAGTCGCCCGGTGGCCGGCCTGAGGCGGGTGGGGCGATCGGTGACGTATCCGCGCCCCCGGGGGCCACGCACCACGCCGTGATTCCGTGGAATCGACCATCTCGGGACCTCCCTGCCGCCGGAACCCCGATCGCCCCGCGGCGGGCGGCCGACGGCGGACCGGCGGCGGATGGCGCCGTCGGGAGGGCGTGCTAGCGTCACGTCCCGTGCCCCGTTCGTCCCATTCCACGGCGCGCCGCGCATTCGTCACGATCGTCGCCGCCGCCGGGCTCATCGGTGCGGGTTCCGCCCAGGCCAGCGAACTCCAGGTACGTCAGGCGCTCAGCTCCTGGTCGTCGCGCAACCCCGGCACGACCGCCGCCGTCTGGCGTCTGGACGCCCGGGGGAACCAGGAGATCGCCTCCTTCAAGGCGGCCGTCCCCCGTCGCCCCGCCTCGACGATGAAGGTCGTCACCGCGACCTCGGCGCTGCAGGCGCTCGGCCCGGAGTACCGGTTCGAGACCCATCTCTACGCCGGGCAGGCCGCCACCACCGCCGGTACGACCCTGAAGGGCCCGCTCTACCTCAAGGGGTACGGCGACCCGACACTCTCCACAGTTCAGTACAACCGCCGGTACCTGGGGCGCACGGGCAGTCAGCTGACCCCGCTCGTCGCCGCCCTGCGTGCAACCGGCGCCACGCGCGTGCAGGGTCCGATCGTGGTCGACGATTCCTACTTCGACGCCCAGCGGCAGGTCGTGAGCTGGCCCTCCCGCTATTACGGGGAGTGCCAGCCGCTGTCCGGGCTCACGGTGAACCAGAGCTACGTGGGAAACATCCGCTCGGGCTACGCCAGACGGCCCGCGCTGGCGGCCGGGGTCAAGCTCCGCGAGACCATGACGGCGATGAAGGTCGGCTACTCGGGCACGGTCCGCACCGGGCGCACCCCGCAGACCGCGCGCCTGATCGGGGTGGTCAAATCACCGCCGCTTTCGGCCATCACGCGGCTCATGCTGCCGCCCAGTGACAACTTCCTGGCGGAGATGCTCAACAAGGACATCGGCGCCGCCACGACCGGTACCGGCACGACGGCCGGGGGGACGGCGGCCACCCGGAATCTCCTCGGCCGCTACCTGGCGCCCACCGATCGCATCGTCGACGGCTCGGGTCTGGATCGCGCGAACCGCCTCTCCGCGAACTCACTGGTCACGATCCTCGCCGCCGCGAACGCCGACCCCACCTGGGGGCGCGCACTCGTCCAGTCGCTCCCCCGCGGCAACGAGGGCACCCTCCGCAGCCGCTTCTCGTCACTCGGCGGCCGGCTGCGCGCCAAGACCGGCTACATCAACGGAACCTCCGGGCTCACAGGGATCGTCACCTCGAAGAACGGTCAGCGCTACGCATTCGCGCTGCTGATGAACGACAGCTCCATCGCCGGGGCCCGTGCCACCCAGAATCAGATCGTCAAGATGCTTGCCGCCGGCACGGCCGACGTCGCGGGCTACACCGTCCCCCCGGTCACGCCGGATCCGCCGCCGACGACGCCCACCACCCCGATCACGCCGATCACGCCGACCACGCCGACGGTGACCGCAACCACCCGCTAGATCAGTGGTGCCACGAAGGCGTGGATGCGGGGTGCGTCACCAGGGGGATGCTCGGTGCCGTCGCGTGCCGAAGAGCATGCCGGTTCCCCTGTCCGAGTCACCCCGTGGCCGGTCTGGGTGGACGGGTGGATGAGGGGCGCATCCTCGCCACGGGAGACACACAGCACGCTACGATCTCCGTGGAGCTACTCATCTCGCCTTGGGGTGGAGCGACGCACAGCCGGAGACAGGAGCAGCGATGGAATGCGCCGTGAGATGTCGCGATGCCCGGACGATCACTGTACGGGCGATCCTTGTGATCTCCGCCGGGCTCTTCGCCGCAGCGCTCGGTCTGATGTGGTCGATGGACCTCACCGGGCCCCTCGCCGCGATCTGGCTGGCCGTCGGAGCACTCGCCGCCGCGGGGCTGACGGCGATCCCCCTGCGGATCGTCCGCATCCCGGTGGCATCCGGGCTCGCGGTCCTCTGCGTCCTTTTCGGATGGGAGGGCGGGTTGCTCGTTCTTCCCGCGCTGCTCGTCGCGATGATCGCGATGGCGCTGGCGGGCGACCGAGGCGACTGAGCAGACTTTCATCCGCCAAATCCGGCGACACGCGCCCGATCAGTGCCACAACGATTGTGGCTCACCCTCGACGTGAGGGTGAGATATCGTTATTTTTCCCTGCTCGCGGTGCACTCTGAGTCGATCCCGGCGCGACTGGCGCGTCGTCCACTCGATTGGGGAGCGCACCTCGGAAAATGCGGCTCGATCAGCCCTCAGCGGCCCGGGGAATCTCGGTCTCACCGGCCAGGATCGCCAGGAACGCCGTCTCGTCGATCACCGGCACCCCGAGCTTCTCGGCCTTGGCGAGCTTGCTGCCCGGATCGCGCCCCGCCACCACGAAGGCCGTCCTCTTGCTGACGGAGTCGGTGGCCTTGCCACCGGCCCCCGCGATGGCACGCTTGGTCTCGTCACGGGACATGGCGTCCAGTCCGCCGGTGACGACGACGCTGAGGTCGCTCAGGACACCGTCGGCCGGGGCCTCCACGACCTCCATCTCCGTGGTGAGCCCCAGATCGCGGAGACGCAGCAACGTGTCGCGGTTCTCGTCGACGGCGAGGTACTCCGCGATGGCGCCCGCGACGACCGGCCCCACCCCCTCCGCCGTGGCGAACACCTCGGTGTCGGCTGCGAGGAGCCTTTCGAGAGAGGGCGCGACCTGTGCCACCGCGCGCGCGGTGATGCCGCCGACGTGGCGGATGCCCAGGCCGGTCAGGAGCCGCGGCCATTCCCGTGACTTCGAATCCGCGATCGCGCCGACCAGGTTGGCGGCCGCGATGTCCCCGAAGCCCTCGAGGCCGGCCAGGCTCTCGGCCCTCAGCGTGTAGATGTCCCCGATGTCCGCGATGAGACCCGCCGCGTACAGGCGCTCCACGGTCTTCTCGCCCATCCCCTCGATGTCCATCGCACCTCTCGAGGCGAAATGGATCATCGACTGCACGGTCTGTGCCGGACATGCCCGGTTGGGGCACCGGATCACGACCTCCCCCTCGGTCTTGGCAAGGGGCGTGCCGCACGCCGGGCAGCGCTCGGGCATGGAGAAGGGACGCTCCGAGCCGTCGCGGTTCTGCACCAGCGGGGCCACGACCTGGGGGATCACGTCGCCCGCCCGCTGCACCACCACGGTGTCCCCGATCCGGAGGTCCTTCCTCGCGATGTCCTCGTGGTTGTGGAGAGTCGCGTTGCGCACGGTGACGCCGGACACCGACACCGGCCTCAGGACGGCGAACGGGACGATCGCCCCGGTGCGGCCCACGTTGACCTGGATGTCCTCGAGGACCGTGGTGGCCGTGGTCGGCGCGAACTTGTACGCAACGGCCCAGCGAGGGGCACGCCCCACACTGCCCAGACGCCGCTGGAGGTCGAACGAGTCGATCTTCACCACGGCGCCGTCGATGTCGTAGTCGATGGACCCGCGCCGCTCCTCCCAGCGCGCACATTCGCGGGCGGCGGCGTCGATGCCCGTGACCGTCGTGATCCGGTCGTTGACCGGAAAGCCCATCCTGCCCAGCCAGGTGATGCACTCGGACTGCGATGACACCCCGTCCAGGCCCTCGCGGTAACCGAGCGAGTAGCAGAACATGGCGAGGGGACGGGACGCCGTCACCGCGGGGTCCTGCTGGCGAAGACTGCCCGCGGCCGCGTTGCGCGGGTTCGCGAACGTGGACTCCCCCGCCGCCGCGCGCGCCGCGTTGAACCCGGCGAACGCGGCCAGCGGCAGGTAGACCTCTCCGCGCACCTCGACCACGACCGGGGGTGCCTCACCGTCCGGGGGCGCGATCACGTGGGGCACCCCGGCGATGGTGCGGACGTTGGCCGTCACGTCCTCCCCCACCACCCCGTCCCCGCGGGTGGCCGCGGTGACGAGCATCCCGTCCTCGTAGGTGAGGGAGATCGCCAGACCGTCGATCTTCGGCTCGACGACGAGTGCCGGGTCCTCCCCGCCACGTCCCTCCGCCGTGAGGATGGTGAGGGCCCGGCGGTACCAGGCGTCGAGCTCATCATCTCCACGCGCGTTGGCGAGCGAGAGCATCGCCTCGCGGTGCCGGATCTCCGTGAAACCCGCGGCGGGCCGCGCACCGACCGTCTGCGTGGGCGATCCGGCGTCGCGCAGCGACGGGTTCTCCGCCTCCAGCCGGTCCAGTTCGCGCACCCAGTCGTCGTAGACGATGTCGTCGACAGTGGGCGCGTCGCGGACGTAGTACGCGTCCGACGCGTCACGGATGAGGCGGCGCAGCTCGTCGGCGCGTTCACGGGGATCGGTCATCCGATGAGCACCTCCCGGAGCTCGGGGAGGGTGTCGACCACGACGTCCGCACCCTCGGCCTCCAGAGCCGAGCGCGGGAAGAAACCCCAGGTGACGCCGATGGCGGCGATACCCGCCGCACGGGCCGCGCAGATGTCGAACGGGGCGTCGCCCACGTAGCAGAGCGCTGCCGGGTCCGTCACCCCGAGACGCTCGATCGCCACGCGGAGGGGCGCCGGGTCCGGCTTGTGAGCCTCGGAGTCCTCGGCGACGACGACCACCTCGAAGTGATGGTCGATCGGGAGCACCTCGAACGAGCGCCGTACGGTGAGGCGGTTCTTCGAGGTCACGACCCCCAGCCTCCGTCCGGCTGAGCGCAGCTCGCCGAGGAGATCGTCCATGCCGTCGTACGGCGCGAGGAGCTCGTCGTGCATGCGCAGGTTCCACGACCGGAAGACGCGGGCGAGTTCCTCGGCGTCGTCCGCGGAGAACGCGCGCATCTGGTCCATGAGCGGACGTCCGACATTGGCCAGGAGTGTGGCGTCCGGGAGCTCTCGGCCCAGGACCGTCTGCAGGGCATGCCGGTGCGACTCCCGGATGAGACGGGTGGAGTCGATGACCGTCCCGTCCAGGTCGAACAGGATCGGGTCGAAGCGCCGCGCCATCAGCGCATGCCCTCGTGCACGGACTCCGCGATCGCGCTGAGGTCCAGGGCCGCGAACGGCTCCATCGATGCGAACTCGGTCCAGTCGCGGGCGATGGGCGTGACGGAGATGAACCCGGCCTCGATCGCCGCGAAGTCCGTGCCGTCCTCCGGGTGATGCGCGGGGTCGTCCCCGTAGATGACGTAGCGACGACGGGTGTCCTCTCCGTCGTCCACCAGCTGCAGCGAGTCGTAGTAGATGCGCCGGCCGAGACGCGCCACCCGGACGCCCGAGACGGCGCCGGGAGGGATGCCGGGGATGTTGACGCTGACGAGGCTGCGGGGAAGGAAGTCCTGGGCGGTCATGAGCGCCACCAGACGGGCCGTGAAGCGCGCGCCGAACGTGAACTCGTAGCTGGAGCCGCCGTTGTGCCAGTGGCCGCCCTCGAGCGATCCCTGCGAGACCGCGATCGCCGGCAGGCCCAGGAGCAGTCCCTCGAACGCCGCCGCCACCGTCCCGGAGTAGGTGACGTCGTCGCCCAGGTTGTAGCCCTGGTTGATGCCGCTCACCACGACGTCCGGGACCCGCCCGTCCACCAGGCCCACCGACGCGAAGCGCACGCAGTCCACCGGTGTGCCGTCCACCGCGTATCCGGTGCTGCCGTCCGCGAGGGTCCGTTCGTCGACGTGGAGGGGACGGGTGATGGTGATGCCGCGGCCGATCGCGCTGCGGTTCTCCTGCGGGGCGATGACCATGACGTCCCCGAGGGGGTCGAGCGCCGTCTTCATCGCGAGAAGGCCCGGCGAGTCGATGCCGTCGTCGTTCGTGACGAGAATCTGCATGAACCCCACCTCCTCCTCTTGCCTACCGGCATTCGCGCCGCCGCGAGCGTCCACCGTTCCCGAGCGTGGCGTCATTCATCGCTCACGAGACACCTGCCAGGGCACGTGTCTCCTCCGGTACCGGCTCCGGCTCATCCGTCATCACGGAGAGTAGACGTCGACCGTCGGCGACGACGCCGCGCGCCCACACGCCGTCACACCCGCCTCACCGACAGACCTGTCACCGCGTCAGCGGCACATGCCGATGCCGCGGGTCACGCGGGTGAACGCCCCGGCGGCGCGGATGCGCCGCCGGGCACCTCGGGCAGGCGAACCGGGCATGCCCTTCGGCGCCCGGCGGCCCCGCATCCCCGGTGACGTACCCACATCCACGCCTCCGTGGGAATCACCCGTCTAGAAGAGGGCGGGCACCGTGTGCAGAGCGCGGGTGGGCTCGACGTAGCCACCGGGCTTCTGCCGGTGGGGCAGGTGCACCTTCGACGACGCCGATCCTGTCTCGTACGGGATCTGATCGAGGAGGTGACTGATGATGTTGAGCCGGCCCCGCTTCTTGTTCTCGTTGTCCGCGACCCACCACGGCGCCCAGGGCGTGTCGGTCGCCTCGAACATGTCGTCGCGCGCCCGGGAGTAGTCGTACCAGCGACTGTAGGACTTCAGGTCCATCGGGGACAGCTTCCAGGTCTTCCGGCCGTCGTGCATCCGGCTCTTGATCCGCCGGGTCTGCTCCTCCTGGCTGACCTCGAGCCAGTACTTGATGAGGATGATCCCGGAATCGACCACGACCCGTTCC
>CALMEC010000065.1 GCA_937862675.1 uncultured Actinomycetes bacterium | reverse complement strand
CAGCATGTAGCCGCGCCGCGGCACCGTCTTGATGACGTCGCGCGCCGTTGGTCCGAACGCGCGGCGGATGTCGCTGATGCATTGGGCGAGCGAGTCGTCGCCGACCACGAGATTTGGCCAGACGGCCGCCATCAATTCCTGCTTGGAAACGATACGATCCGGATGGTCGACGAGATAGCTCAGGACGTCGAAACTCTTCCGTCTCAAGTCGATCGGCCCGTCGGGGCCGGCGACCGACGCCCGGCCCGTGGCAGACAAGGTGAGGGTCATCGAGATCCCCGCCTCAGCACAGCCGCCCATCAGCTACCAGATCGCCGTCGTGAAGCGGACGAAGCACCCGAAGGAGGCCGCCGCCTTCATCGCCAGGGTGACCGACACCGCAGGTCAGGAGGCCCTGCGCACCGCGGGCTTCGTCCCGGTCTCCAAGTAGTCCGGGACCCGGTGGTCTCCCCGGATCGCCGCACGGTGCGGTCCGGGGGACCATCGGCGCGCGTCGTCGCCTCCGTCGGGAGCCGGCGAGCCGGGTGCGGATCCCGCCTGGCAGACTCCCCCCACACGTTCTTCCCGCCGACAGGGGGCCACACGATGGACATCACACGCGGAGACGCCGACACGAGCCGGGCGCCGGCCGACTACTTCACCGGTGACGTCTTCGTCGACACCATCGTCGTCCCGACGCCGCCGTCGTCGCTTCGGGCCGTGTTCGTCCACTTCACCCCCGGTGCCCGCACCGCGTGGCACACCCATCCGCTGGGCCAGACCATCTACGTCACGCACGGGGTCGGCCGCTGTCAGAGGCGGGGCGGTCCGGTCGAGGAGATCCGCCCGGGCGACCGCGTGTACTTCGAGCCCGGCGAGGAGCACTGGCACGGGGCGGCCCCGTCCCGTTTCATGACCCACGTCGCCATGCACGAGACCGACGCGGCGGGCAGTCACGTCGCATGGGGAGAGCTGGTCAGCGACGAGGAGTACGGGGTGTCGCCGGCCGGCTGAACGGCCCGGATGATCCTCCCGCTCACCCGAACGGGTGAATTTCACCCCGATTCGGCCATGTGGTGCTTGTGGCCCCTCCGCGACGGGTCATAGGTTCGCGGTGCGACGTCCGCACCCGAACGGAGCGCGCACCACAACCGAAGGAGGGGGACTGTGAAAGCCCTTGTCTATGGCGGGCCCGGCTCGAAGAGCTGGGAGACGATGGACGATCCCGGCATCATCGATCCGACGGACGCCATCGTCCAGATCGAGACGACGACCATCTGCGGCACCGACCTGCACATCCTCCACGGTGACGTCGCGTCCGTCGACGCGGGACGGATCCTCGGCCATGAGGGCGTCGGCACGGTCGTGGAGGTCGGATCCGGGGTCACGAACTTCGCGAAGGGCGATCGCGTCATCGTCTCGTGCATCACCAAGTGCGGTCGCTGCTCCTACTGCCAGCAGGGGTACCCGGACCACTGCCAGTCGAACGACGCGGGCATCGGCTGGATCCTCGGCCACCGGATCGACGGCACGCTCTCCCAGTACGTGCGCACCCCGCACGCGGACTTCTCGCTGCACAAGCTGCCGGAGGGCGTCACCGACGAGAAGGCCGTCTTCCTCTCCGACTCGCTGCCCACCGGCTTCGAGGTCGGGGTGATCGCCGGCGGGGTGAAGCCGGGTGACGTGGTCGCGGTGGTCGGAACCGGCGCGGTCGGTCTGGCCGCGATCCTCACGGCCGGGCTCTACGGGGCCTCCCGGATCATCGGCATCGACACCAACGCCTTCCGGATGGAGAAGGCGAAGGAGTTCGGGGCGACGGACGTGGTGACGGCCGGCGACGGCGCCCGCGACGCGGTGATCGCCCTGACCGACGGACTCGGCGTGGACGTCGCCATCGAGGCCGTCGGCTACCCCGAGACGCTCGAGCTCGCGCTGTCGATCGTGCGGCCGCGGGGCCGGGTCGCGAACGTCGGCGTCCACGGGGTGCCGGTGCCGTTCCCGATGGAGGCGCTCTGGGTCCAGAACCTCAACGTCTCGATGGGCCTCGTCGACGCGACCTCGACGTCGACACTCCTCAAGATGGTGGCCTCCGGACGCATCCCGTCCGAGAAGATGGGAACGCACACGTTCAAGCTCGACGACATCGACAGCGCCTGGGACACCTTCGCGAACGCCGCGGAGCGGAACGCGCTCAAGGTCGTGCTCCAGGCCTAGATGAGTGGTTCCACCTCGTCCCCCGTGCGGGGACGATCGCCGGGTGGCGCACGCCGTCCGTCCGCGCCGGCTGCACGGTCAGGCCCGCGGACGGACGGCCCCGGCACACGCCGGCGCTCAGATGAGGTCGCGCTCCTTCGCCACCGCGAGGGCCTGCACCCGGTTGTGGGCGTCGAGCTTGCGGAAGACCGAGCGCATGTGACTCTTCACAGTGTTGGGTGAGAGCCCGGCCTCGTCGGCGATCTCCTGTGTCGTGAGTCCGCGGGCGATGAGCGTGAGCACGTCCGACTCCCGTGCCGTGAGGGTGCTGTCGGCCGGTGCGGCGGCGCCGCGGCGGGGGAGGGCGGCGCCGGCGATGCGCGGGTCGATCACCCCGCGGCCGTGGACGACCTGCATGAGCGCCGACAGGAGGTTCTGTTCGTTGGCGTCCTTGAACAGACACGCGGCGGCGCCGGTTTTGAGGCAGCTGCGCACCGCCATCTCCTCCGGGTACGCCGTCAGGATCACGATGTTCGTGTCGGGCTGACGCTCTTTGACGCGTTCGCAGATCGTGGCGGCGGGCAGGTCGGGCAGCCGGAGGTCGAGGAGCAGGATGTCCGGACGCAGCTGTTCACACCGGACCAGCGCCTCGGCGCCGGTGGACGCCTCACCGACGAGTTCGAAGAAGCGGCTGCCGCCGAAGACCAGGCGCATGCCGGCGACGACGATCGGGTGGTCGTCGGCCACGACCACCGAGTGCGGACGCCGGGCCATCGTCAAAGCGGGACCTGCGTGCGCATCGTGGAGCCGGTGTCCTCACTGCGTGAGAAACGGATCTCGCCGCCGTACCGGCGTACCTCGTCCCGCAGCATCCGCAGGCCCATGCCGCCGAACGGCTCCGACTGCCCCATGCCGATGCCGTCGTCCTGAATGACCAGTTCGACGTGCTCGGCCGCGTATGCCAGGGTCACGATGACCTCGGCCGCCTGCGCGTGGCGCTCCACGTTGCGCAGGCCCTCCTGGAGCACCTGGAAGATGAGGTCCTCCCGGGCGGCCTCGATCTCGCCCGGGTCGCCCAGCACCAGCAGGTGCGCGGCCACGCCGGTGCGCGTCGTGAACGACGCGATGTCCTCGCGGAGCATCACGGCGAGGACCCCCGACGGACGGGACGGCCGCGCCAGGGTCGTGATGGTGGTGCGGAAGGACGCGGCCGCACCGGCGACCTGCTGCTCGAGCGAGGTGAGGTGCGCGACGAGGTCGGCGCCCCCGGTCGCGGCGCTGGCGCGGGCGGCCTTGGCGGTGATGCCCAGCCCGAACAGTCGCTGGCCGAAGTCGTCATGGAGCGACCGGGCGAGCCGGCGGCGCTCGCGCAGCGCGGCGACCTCCTCCACGCGGGCGCGGTCCCGGGCCGCCGAGAGCGCCGCGCCGGCGTAGGTGGCCAGACGCGTGAGCGCGGCGACGGTCGCCTCGCTGAACACGCGATCGCCGCGCAGGCCGACGTGCAGCACACCGCGGACCTCGCCCCCGAACGACACCGGGATGGCCGTCAGTGCGCCGATGCCCTCCTCGGTGGCCACCAGGTCCACCAGGGCCCGGTCGAACGGGGCGGCGCCGTAGTCGGTGACCGCATGGGGACGGCCGGTCTCCAGGACCTGCCCGCCGACGCCCTCCCCCGGAGGGATGCGCAGGCCGGGCAGCCGGGACCCGCGGTTGCCGAGGACGGCCTTGAGCTCCAGACGGTCGAGGCAGTGGTGCTGCTCGCAGGGCTGCACGTGGTCACAGCCCGCGACCCGCAACGAGAACGCGACGAGGTCGACCGCGATGAGCCGGCTCACCTCGCCGGCCGTCGACCAGGCGATCCGCGAGATCACGAGCTCGCGGAAGAGCCGCTGACCCGCGGCGTCGGCGCGCGCCATGAGGTTCAGGTCGGAGGACCGCGCGGTTGTGGTGGAGACATCCGTGGCCAGGGCTCAGCACCTTCTCCGGGAGACGTCGCCCGACTCTACGCCGCGGCCCCGTCCGCGACCACCGCGTCTCACCCGAAAGGGTGAGACGACGTGGCGACAGGGGCCCGCGTCTCATAGTGTCCGCGACGGACCGGTGGTCACACCGACCGCCGCACCGGACCGGGAGGGCTGACAGCGATGGCCGACACGATGCGCGCCGCCGTCTACAAGGACGTCCGCGACATCCACATCGAGGAGGTACCGGTCCCGCGCTGCGGCCCCACCGACGCGATCGTCCGGATGACCACCACCTCCATCTGCGGCACCGACTCCCACATCTGGCGCGGTGAGTATCCCGTCGCCCAGGGCCGGATCGTCGGACATGAGCCCGTGGGGGTCATCCATGAGGTGGGGGAGGCCGTCTACGGGTACGAACCGGGCGATCGCGTGGTGGTCGCCGCCATCACCCCGTGCGGCACCTGCTACTTCTGCCAGTCGGGCGACGCGTCGCAGTGCGCCGGCTACGAGGACCGGTGGGGGATCATCGGCGGCTGGCGCCTCGGCAACTCGGCCGACGGGGTGCAGGCCGACTACTTCCGCGTGCCGTACGCCCAGGCCAACCTGGCCCGGATCCCGGAGGGCCTCTCCGACGAGAGCGTCCTGTTCGTCACCGACATCGCGACAACCGGCCTGGCGGCCGTCGAGACGGCCGGCGTCCAGTTCGGCGACTCGGTCGTCATCTTCGCCCAGGGGCCCATCGGCCTGTGCGCGACGGCCGGGGCACGGCTCCGCGGAGCGGGGCTCGTGATCGCCGTGGACGCCAACGAGCGCCGCCTCGAGTTCGCGAAGAGGATGGGCGCGGACGTCGTCATCGACTACACGCAGGAGGACCCCGTCGCCAAGGTGAAGGCCCTCACCGAGGGGCGCGGCGCCGACGTGGCGATCGAGGCGCTGGGCATCCAGGAGACGTTCGAGAACTGTCTGAAGGCCGTGCGCCCCGCGGGGATGGTGTCGTCGCTCGGGGTGTACGGCGACAAGATCTCGATCCCGCTCGAGGCGTTCATCTACGGCATCGGCGACATCGACATCCGGAGCACCCTCTGCCCGGGCGGCAAGAAGCGCCTGACGTCGCTCATGAACCTCGTGAAGACCGGCCGGCTGAACCTCTCGCAGCTCATCACCCACCGCTACTCCCTCGACGACATCGAGGAGGCCTACCACCTGTTCTCCAACCAGGAGGACGGAGTGGTGAAGATCGCCGTCACACCCTGACGCCCGTCCCCATCGGAGAGACAGATGCCCAGCTACGACATGCGCTGCACCGCGTGTGACACCCGGTTCGAGATCTTCCGCCAGCGGTTCCTGCGCCCCGACGACATGGTGTGCACCACCTGCGGGGGCGGGGCGGAGCAGCTCATGACCGGCTTCGTGAGCTCACGCCCCGCACGCGGTGACGGGACCCCGACGATCCGCGACTATTCCGGCCACGGCGGCTGCTCCTGCTGCGGCGGGAGTGCGCATCCGTCCTCCCGCGCGGAGTGGTCGACCTCGCGCTGACACCGCTCACGCGACGTCGTCCGGCAGGAGGCCGCGGCGCTCCGCCGCGAGGAGCGCCTCCACCCGGTTGCGTGCGCCCAGCTTCGCCAGGATGGACCGGCGATGGGCCTTGACGGTGTTGGCGGAGACCCCCAGATGCTCGGCGATCTTCGGCGTGGTGAGACCGCGGGCCATGAGGACGGGCTCCTCCCGCTCACGGAGCGAGAGGAGCCCGTCGTCGGGGACGACGACGAGCTCACCGGCCATGCGCGGATCGATGACGATCCGTCCGGACGACACCCGCAGGAGGAGTCCCAGCAGATCGCGTTCCGCGACGTCCTTGACGAGGCAGGCGGAGGCACCCCACCGAAGGCAGCCGCGCAGCGCCATCGCGTCCGGCTGCGCCGTCCACACCGCGATGACCGTCGACGGGGACTCGGCGTGGACGCGACGGCACACGGCGGCGGCCGACATGTCCGGCAGGCGGAGGTCGAGGAGCAGGATGTCCGGCGTCGTCGACCCGCACATCGTGACGGTCTCCGCCCCCGTGGCCGCCACGCCGACGAGCGCGAACCGGGCTGTCGCGGCGAAGAGCTGGCGCACGCCGGACAGGACGACCGGATGGTCGTCGGCCACCACCACGCGGACCGGCACCGTGGGCATGGTCCGGGTCGTCCCGTCCGACGGCGTCCGTGGGCTCGGCATGGCCCGATCCTGGGTCAGGAACCGTCGTCGGGCAAGCGCGCCGAGCGCGCCGCATCGTGCTCCGATGCGTCCGGGGATCCGGCCCGATCCCCATGGTCGCGGGGATCGGCGGTCTCCTCCGCACCCGGATCCGCACGACGCCGCCATCGCCCGAAGGGGTGATCCGTCGTCCCTTCGGGCGACCCCTGGGCGTTCGGGGCGAATGGGCCGTGATCCCCCTGCAAACGGCGCCGTCCCGGGCCCGTCCCGGTCCGTCGCGGCCACCGGGACGGGAGAACCCGCCGCAGCCGGTCCCGTGCCGGCCGGTGAGGATGCCCGTGACCGCCGCCGCGGGCGGCATCTCACGAAGGGAGCATGCAGGTGGAAGGCAAAGGCGATCCCCAGCTTCTCGGTGTCCCCATCTTCGTCGTCGGATCCATCGCGCTCGGGCTGACGCTGGTGCGCTACGTCCCCGCCGCGGCCGGCGGGGCGGCGCTTCCCATCCTCCTGGCCGCCACCGGGCTCGGCCTGCTCATCGCGACCGTCTGGGCCGTACGGAACGGCGAGTCGTTCGTCGCGTCGGTCTTCGGGATCTTCCTCGGCTTCTGGTGGAGCTTCCCGGTGCTGGTCCTCGGGCTGACCCACGACTGGTTCGCGATCCCGGCGGACGACGTCAAGCGGACCGTCGCGCTCTTCCTCATCTCCTGGACGATCCTCATCTTCTTCCTGATGCTCTCGAGCGTCCGGCTTCCGTCGATCTACATGTTCCTGCTCCTGCTGGTCGTCATCGCGCTGGTCGTCGAGACCATCGCGACGCTGAAGACCTCGGAGGGCATGCACAAGACGGCCGGCGTCGTCGTGTTCGCGTTCGCCGCGGTCGGCGTCTACATCTTCATGGCGGTGGCGTCGCTCTCACTGGGCGGGAGGGGCCTTCCCCTGGGGAAGCCCCTGGCACGCGCCCAGGACTGAGGCGGGTCCGATCGGTCCGGTGGTCGCGGCAGGCGGGTGGGCCGCCTCCGCGACCACCGGACCCGCGGCGACGCGTTCAGCCGCCCGACGTACTCCGCGAGAGCGTCTCGTGCAGGAGGAGCACCAGGGCACCGGTCATGAGCGCGATCGCGGCGATCCGCTGCCACCCCAGGTGGATCTGCGTGAGCCCGAACAGCCCGAACCGGTCCGCCACCGCCGCGGATGCCGTGCCGCCAAGGGTCACGGCGATGTAGGTGACGGTGGCGCCCATGTGGGTGACCGCGACGAGGCTCGTCACCAGGAAGACCACGCCGAGGACACCGCCGAGATAGGCCCACCACGGCCCGTGCCCCAGTCCGCGGGCGACCTGGCGGCCCTGGCCGGCCGTCACGGCGAGGGCGGCCAGGATGACCGACGAGACCACCACCGAAACCATCGCCGCACCCCAGGGCGAGCCGCGGAGAACGTCACGCATCCGTGCGTTCACCGACGACTGCAGGGCCAGGCACATGCCGCCGGCGACGGCGAGGGCGGCGAAGAGGAGCGTGCGCCACATCGTGCGGATGCTAATCGTGGGGAGTGGACGTCACTGTGCATGTGGCGCGACCGACGACCGCCACCGGCCGGCTCGACGGACGAGGGCGTGACCGGTCATGCACGGCACGCCGCGGATCGTCTCTCGAGCGATTGACGCCCTCCGCCGCCCGACTATCATGACCCCACCGTCACACCGGCGGCGTCCCCGAGGGAGGCGGTTATCATGACGTCCGGACCAGTGGAACACCCGCCGGGGACCGAGGACCCCTATCCGCTTACCTTCTCGGTCGACCATCCGGACCGCGCGCTCAACCGGCTGAGCACCGCGTTCCGGCTCATCCTGATCATCCCGATCGCCGTCCTCCTCTCCACGCTCGAGGGCGGGAGCTTCGCCCTCAATGCGGGGAACGAGAGCGCGAACTACGCCGTCGGGGGGATCGGTGTCCTCGTCCTCCCGGTTCTGCTCATGCTGCTCTTCCGCAGGAAGTACCCGCGCTGGTGGTACGACTGGAATCTGCAGCTCACCCGGTTCAGCAATCGCGTCAGCGTCTACCTCGCCCTTATGGACGACCGTTATCCGTCGACCGACGAGGAGCAGTCGGTCCATCTCGACGTCCCGTATCCGGACGCGGGACGCGAACTCAGCCGCGGACTGCCGCTCGTCAAGTGGCTCCTCGCGATCCCGCACTACATCGTCCTGTTCTTCCTCGGCATCGGAGCGATCGTCGCCACGATCCTCGCGTGGTTCGCGATCCTGTTCACCGGACGCTATCCGCGTTCCCTGTTCACCTACGTCGAGGGCGTCCTCCGCTGGTCCAACCGCGTCGCCGCATACGCGTTCCTCCTCGTCACGGACCGCTACCCGCCGTTCCAGCTCCGTCCCTGAGCGACACGCCGGCCGCACCCGTCCGCGGAGCTCGCCCGTGGACACACCCCCGGCCACAATGACGCACGCAAACCGCGGTTATGTTCCAATCGGGCGGCGGCGGGCTCCCGCACCCCGGGTGGCGGCACGGGTCACGGAAGGCTCGTCGTCGACCGCGTCGGGGCGTCGCGGTCGCCCGGAGCGAGCGACTCCTCCAGGTCCTTCGGGTCGTAGATGTCGATCGGGTCGCCCTTCACCGCCGTGTCGGGATGCGAGATCCACGCGTCGTAGACGCCCTTCCACGACGCCCCGAGCTCGCGGATGCGCCACCGCGTCCGCTCGCCGAGGCCGAACCGGCCGGTGGAGGCCCCGACGACACCCCGGACTCTGATGCCCGCCGCCTCGCAGACCACGACGGTGCGCGCGGAGTGGAAGTCGCTCGACACGACCACCGCGTCGGTGACCCCGAACACCTGCTTCGCCCGCGCGCACGAGTCCCAGGTGCGCCTCCCGCCGTAGTCCACGGCGATGACGTCCGCCGGGATGCCGCGGGCGATGGACGCCCGGCGCATCGCGCCGGGTTCGTTGTGCTCGACGACGGAGTTGTCCCCGGTCATGAGGAGCCGGTCGACGATGCCGCGGCGATAGAGGTCCTCCCCCGCCTTCAGCCGGTCGTCAAGGAGCGGCGACGGCTTGCCGCCCGGGGAGAGGCCCGCACCGAAGATGATGGCCACGCGGTGCTCGCCCGTCCCGAGCGGTGCGAGGTTCCTGCCGTCGGGCGTCCCGGCCGCTGCGACGCGCAGGGCGATGCGGCCGCCGAACACCGCGACGACGACGATCAGGGAACACGCGACCAGGGTGAGACCGAACCGACGACCCATCCGATCCAGGCTAGGGATCGCGTCGGATCATGCGACCCGGGTGGTCAGGCGGAACCCGGCGAGAAGGACTTCGCCATCCGTTCGGCCAATGCGATCACCGCGAGATGCGTGTTGGCCGACGGCACGCGCGGGATGATCGACGCGTCGATCACCGAGAGGCCCTCCAAGCCGAACACCCGACCCCGGGCGTCGACGACCGCCTCCGGGTCACCGGGCCGGCCGATACGGCAGGTCCCCACCACGTGGTGGAAGGTCTCGACGGTGCGAAGCGGATGGTCCGGGGAGTCCTGGTTGGGCCAGGAGTGCACCACGTCGGCCACCGGCGCGGTGCGCGCCACCTCCATGAGCTCGCGGCCGGCGGCGACGGCGAGCTCCATGTCGCCGGAGTCGTCGAGCCACCCCATGCGCAGCACCGGCTGGGCCAGGGGATCGGCGCTCTGCAGCGTGACCGACCCGGTGCGCCCGCGGGCGTCGGCCACCTGGACGTTCCAGTCGCTGTAGCGATGGCCCGCATCGGTGATGCCGGCGTACGGCATCACCTGGAAGAGCCGCTCCTCCCCCCGGACCTCCGCCGTCGCGGTGAGAAGCACCTGGATCCACGGGTTGGGCCAGGCCGGTGCGTCGGTGTCGATCCAGAACCGGTAGCTCACCTTCGGGTGGTCCTGCATGCCACGGCCGACGGCCGAGAGCTCGTGGACCACCGGGATCCCGTGCGGGCGGATCTCCTCCGCCGGACCGATGCCGGACCGCAGCAGGCACGCCGGGCTCTGATAGGTGCCGAGGGCGACGATGACCTCGTCCCCGTCGTAGCGGCGGCGCTCTCCGTCCGCGGCGACCGCCTCCACGGCGACGGCGCGGCCGGCCTCGAGGGCGACACGGTCGACGGTGAGCCCGCTCTCCACCCGGATCGGCTGCCCCGCCACGATCGCGCGTGCCAGATACCGGTCGGCCGGCGTCTTGCGGACGCCGTGCTCCATGTTGAACGGGGTCGGGCCCACGCCGACGGCACCGGGCCGGTTGTGGTCGTCAACCCACCCGTGGCCGCGGGCGGCCGCGGCGTCGGCGAAGCGGTCGAACAGCTCGAACCACTCGTCGCGTGGGTAGCGGTTGATCGGGATGGGACCGTGGTCACCGTGGTAGTCGGCGTCGCCGAACTGGTGGTCGGTCTCGATGGCGCGGAACCAGGGCAGCCAGGTGTCCCAGCCGAAACCGTCGACATGACGATTCCAGTCGTCGTAGTGCTGGGGCAGACCGCGCAGTGCGATCGCGCCGTTCGTGATCGACGATCCCCCCACCACCCGGCCGCGCGGCACGTGCACCAGGCGCGGCGACTGGCCGGCCTGGCCGAAGAAGCCCCAGTCGTGGGTCTCCTTGATTATGCGGTACGCGTGGGAGAGCTCCCGGGGCCAGGCCCCCGGGGCGTAGTGCGGGCCCGCCTCCAGGAGGACGACCTCCACCCCCGGCCGCTCGCTGAGGCGCGCGGCCAGCACGCATCCGGCGGTCCCGCCGCCGGCGATGACGACGCGCACCCGCCCGCCCTACGCGGAGGCCATCCGGCCACCGTCGATGAGGATCGTCTCACCGGTGATGAACGCGGCGCCGTCCGTGAGGAGGAAGACGATCGGCCAGGCGGCCTCGTCCGGCACGCCGACCCGTCCGAGTGCCGTCTTCGACACGAACTTCTCGCGCAGCGCCGGGTTGGCGGTCATGAGCTCGTCCACCATCTCCGTGGCGATCGTGCCCGGTGCGACGGAGTTGCAGGTGACGCCCGCCGGACCGAGCTCGACGGCGAGGGTGCGGGTCATGGCGTCCATCGCCGCCTTCGTCGCGTTGTATGGGCCGATGTTGGGAAGACCGGCGACGCTGCCCACCGAGCTCACGTTCACGATGCGCCCGCCACGGCCCGCCGCGACGAGGCGCGTCCCCACCGCACGGGCGAACGCGGCCGCGCCCATGAGGTTGACGCGCATGACCGGCTCCCACTCCTCCGCCGGGGTCTCGGTCAGGGGGTGGTACCCCGGGGCGGCGATGCCCGCGTTGTTCACGAGGCCCCACAGGTCACCGAGGCCCTCCGCCGCGACGACGGCCTCCTCCGCCACGGCCGGATCGCTCACATCGCCCACGACCGCGCGCGCACCGGGCACGTCGTCCAGGACGGCGGCCATCTGGTCGGCCGAGCGGGCCACACCCACCACACCGGCCCCCAGGGAGGCCGCGGCGCGGCACACGGCGGCGCCGATGCCGCGGGAGGCGCCGGTCACGATGACCGCACGCCCGTCGAGTCTCATGAGATCTGTCATGGGCGGAAGCCTATCCCGCCGTCCGGCATGAGAGAATCCGACGCCAGACCCGAGAACGACCGAACCCCAGGGGGAAAGAGTGCTGAACTTCGAGTTCACCGACGAACAGAAAGAGATTCGCGCCATGGTGCGCGAGTTCGCCCAGAGCGAGATCCTTCCGCTCGTCGAAGAGGCCGAGAAGAACGAGAAGTTCCCGGTCGAGATCATGCCGAAGCTGGGTGAGCTCGGGCTCCTGGGGATCGTCTTCCCCGAGGAATACGGTGGAATCGGCGAGAACAAGATCACCGAGTGCGTCTTCATCGAGGAGATGTCGAAGGTCAGCGCCGGGATCACGGCGAGCATCAACGCGCACGCCGACCTCTCCTGCTTCCCGATCCTGAAGTTCGGGACGGACGAGCAGAAGGAGAAGTACCTCCCCCGCGCGATCGCCGGCGAGATCATCGGCTCGTACGCCATCACCGAGCCGGGGACCGGCTCCGACGCGGCCAACCTCTCCTCGCGCGCGGAGCGCAAGGAGGGCGGCGGCTGGATCCTGAACGGCCGCAAGAACTTCATCACCAACGGCACCATCTGCGACTTCTGCATCGTCGCCGCCTACACCGACAAGTCGAAGCGCGGCTCGGGCATCAGCGTCTTCATCGTCGACCGTGACACCCCTGGCTTCGAGGTCACCCGCAAGCTCGAGAAGATGGGCCACCGCTCCTCCGACACGGCCGAGCTCGTCTTCGAGGACTGCGAGGTCCCGGACGAGGCCCTCCTCGGCGGCCAGGAGGGTGCGTTCGGCGCCCTCATGTCCACCCTCATCACCGGCCGCGTCAGCCACGGCGTGAAGTCCGCGGCCATCGCCGAGGCCGCACTGGGCGAGGCCATCAAGTACGCCAAGGACCGCGAGACCTTCGGCAAGCCCCTCTCCAAGCACCAGGCCATCCAGTTCAAGATCGCGACCATGGCCACCAAGGTCGAGGCCGCCAAGGCCCTCGCCTACAAGGCCGCCTGGCTCTACACCACGGGCCGTCCGTGTGTGAAGGAGGCCTCCATGGCGAAGTACTTCTCCGCCGAGGTCGCCGACTACGTGACCCGCGAGGCCGTCCAGATCCACGGTGGCTACGGCTACGTCGTCGAGTACCCGGTCGAGCGGTACTACCGCGACGCCAAGCTCGCCTCCATCACCGAGGGCACCAGCGAGATCCAGCAGATGATCATCGCCCGCGACCTGCTGCAGTAGGCCGCGCCCCCATCGCTCGGCACGGACGGGGCGCCCTTCGGGGCGCCCCGTCCGCGTTCGGGCCGCAGAGGGCCGCGGCGTCATACGAAATGAACTACCGGCAACGGATCTCGTCTTTGCGTCGATCCGCACAGGTATCGTCTGTTACAACGACATTCAGCGCCTGCACGAGGAGATCGTATGAATCCGCCGCAGCTCTCACCGCACGAGCTCATCCAGTCCGCACCCGAGGGACTGACCGACGCCCTCCAGTATCCGTTCTTCCAGTCCGTCTTCGACCGCAAGAGCCGCCGCGTCGCACTGGGGATGACCGTCGGCTCCGACGTCATCGAGTTCGAGAGTGCCTACGAGCCGGTCCCGCTCTCCGAGCTGGAGGAGGCACTCCTGTGCATCGCGGGAACGGGCCTCACGGGCCTCAACCTCGGTGATCTCGACCCGGTCCGCGGGATGAGCACCCTCGTGCAGTGGACCACCCGTACGTGGCCGTCGTCGTGCTCCAACCACGGGACGGAGCTCTTCTTCTCGAACGACACCGGCCTGCACATGCTCGACATGTACAACCTCATGCCCGAGCAGGGCGAGGTCATGACCCTCTCGGGCAAGGACGAGGACGCCCAGGCCGAGGCGATCGTCGAGATGTACCGGCGCGCGCGGAAGACCCTGAGCCCCGGCCGCGCACCGCTTCCCACCACCCTCCCGGGCCTCTTCGACTTCAACCAGTGGAACGCCAACAAGCCCGGCACCACCCTGTTCGTCCCGGTGACGAACACCACGATCGAGTACATCAACCTGCTCTTCATCTACCTGGCACGGAGCTACGGCTTCTCCATCGTGGACGAGCAGAACGGCGGCCGCTCGGCCGGCCTCGACGACGCCCTCGCATCCGGCCGCCTCGATCCGGTCCGCCAGATGGGGATGTTCGAGCTGGAGCAGCGCGTCCTGTCGATGCTCGTCGTCGAGCAGGCCTTCATCTGCCAGAACATGAACCTCGCGATGCAGGCGCTCGGTCTCGGCGGATGGACGTTCACCGGATACCTCGCCCGGTTCGTCATGGGCGGCGGCGACGTCGAGGGACTCGGGTTCCGCTTCGAGGACACGAAGGACGGGCGCCCGTCGGTGCCGGTCGGCCGTGACGGCGTCTACGAGGCGTTCTGCCCGCCGTACTACGCCGACATGCACGAGGCCGTCGACGCCTTCATGGCGATGAAGTGGGCGGCGCTCGACGACGATGTGCCGAAGCCCTACCTCGAGCCCGACAAGGTCGTGCAGGCCATCCCGCGCCCCCACGAGGACACGGTGGAGCTCGTCAAGAAGTACTGCCAGTACTGCATCGACACCTACGGCCGCTTCCCGGTGTACGTCGATCCGATGTACCAGCGGCTCACCTGCCAGGCGCAGCACGTCGACCCGGACTTCTACGCCGAGTACTACCCGCCCGGATCGCTCACCCCGCAGCACCTGAACCACTTCCGGCGCTGGCACCCCGAGCTGGCGGACGCCGACGGGAAGCCGCCCCGCCGCGCGTAGCGCCCTCTCCCCCGCCCATGGGGACGGTCCACCGGCACCGCATCGGGTGCCGGTGGACCGCTCCGGCTCAGGGGATGGCGACCCCGCCACCGCTGGTCCGGCTCTCGGTCCGGCCCCGCACGACGGAGCCCTGGCCGTCCGCCGCATCCGACCGTCGGGTGACGACGTCGCCGCCGGAGGCGATGGTGCTTCCCGGAAGCCCACGGCGGACGGTGCCGTCGCGAAGCGTCAGATCGACGGTGAACTGCTCCGGGGGCGTGTCGTCGATCCCGCCCGTGGGCGCCGGGATCGGCGATCCCGGCCACCATGCGGCGAAGTGGTCATCGCTGATCGTCGCCTTCACCCGGCGTCCGTCAGCCGTCGTGACCGTGAGCCCGGTCACGTCACGTCCGACGGTTCCGGTGATGTGGGAGAAGCTCCCCTCCGGGGTGCTCCCCACACCGATGCCCCCGCTGACGAAGGCGTTCGACGCCGGGAGAACCGTCACGTCGCCTCCCCCGAGCGCGCCGCTCGCCATGTCGACGCGGCTGCCGTCGGTGCCGTGTGAGAGGCAGGTCATGTCGACACCGCGTCCGGCGATCGACACCATCGTCCAGTCACCGCGCGTCTCGGCCAGGACGACGCGTGCCGCGGCGACGTCGGCCGTCGTCGGCATGCCGGCGCGGGCGTCGGGAGGGACGCCGGGATCATCCGTGTGCCCCAGCGATTCCCGGGCCGACCGCCGGCACGCGGCGGCCGTCTCTGCGGCATGCTGCCGAGACGATGCGGCCGGCGTGGGGGTCCAGGACGCGTACGCCCGCGACGGGCTGTCGCGATCGAGGTTGACGGCGGCGACCAGGCCTCCGGCCAGGACGACGACCCCGGCGGCGACCCACCGCCCGGTGTGACGTCGTCCGGCACGCCGCCGGGGCTCCGCGGGCACGGCGTGGCCGGTCGCGAGGATGCGCGACAGCGCGCCCTGGGCCCCGGGTCCGGTGACGACGTCGTCGTCCACCCGGGCGGCGTCGAGCCCCCGGAGTGCGGCGGTGGTCGGGTCGTCCAGGATGCGGTTTCGCGGGTGGGTGGTCATGACGGGCTCCTTCCGGTGACGGCGGACGGGTCGATGGGTGCGGGTACGGTCATCTCGAGCTCACGGCGGATGGCACGGCGGGCGCGGGAGAGGCGCAGACGGAAGGCCACGGGGGTGATCCCCAGGACACGTGCGGCCTGCGGGGCGGTGAGCCCGTCCCAGAGGCCGAGCGCGAGCGCCTCCTGGTGGGACGCCGGAAGCCGTCGCCAGGCGGCGACGAGATCGATCCTCTGCGCCACGAGGTCGGCGTCGAGCGCGGCCGGGGCGACCGCGGTGAGCGCACCGGCGTCGGCGATCCGCACGGCCAGCGCCTCACGGCGGCGGTCGCCGCGAAGCGTGTTCTGGATCGTGTGGCGGGCGACGCCGAAGATCCAGGGACGGGTGCCGGGACCCGCGGGGATCTCGTCGAGACGACGCCACGCGACGAGGAAGGCCTCGGCGGTGATGTCCTCGGCGTGGCTCGGATGGACGCGCCGGGTGACGAAGCGCAGCACATCCGCGTAGTTGGCCTCGTAGAGGGCGCGGAAACGGGCCGCGCGCCGCGACGAGGGATCGGGGTGTGGGTTCATGCCCTGTACCTGTCCGGCACGGGACCCGGTGTGTCACGCCCCGTCCCGGAAATGACGAGGGGCGCCCCGTGGGCGCCCCTCGAACCACCGTCATCGCACGTCAGTGCGACGTCACGACTCCCGGCGACGGATCAGCATGTTCCACTGACCCTTCTGGACCACCTTGTCGTCCTGGTTGAGGACCTCGATCTCGTAGATGCACCACCCCTGGGCGGGGTTCTTGTGCTCCGACTTCTCACCGATGGTCCGCTTCACGCGGATGGTGTCGCCGAAGAAGACCGGTGCGCGGAACGCCCACTCCTTCAGGCCGACGAACGCGGCGGTCGCGATCTTCGGGTCCATCTTCTCGACCTGGAGGCCGGTCGCGATGGAGGTCACGAGCATGCCGTGCGCGACGCGCTTCCCGAACACGGACTCCTTGGCCTTCACATCGTCGATGTGGAACCAGTTGAAGTCACCGGACACCCCGCAGAAGTTGACGACGTCCGCCTCGGTCACCGTGCGGTTCAGCGACTCCGCCGTGTCACCCGGGTTGAGGTCCTCCCACAGCAAACGTTCTTCGGCCACATCGTCTCCTTCGTCGGTACAAGGTTTGTGTTCCGCCGGGCAGCCTACCGGCCCCACGCCGGCGTCACCCGAAAATGACGGAGGGGTGCCCGACCGGGCACCCCTCCGAGGAAAACGACGGTGGATCCGCGGACGGCTAGAGGTTGCGGACAGCCTCCGCCATGCGGTCCATGCCCTCGTCGATGACCGAGTCGGGCGCCGCGTAGGTGATGCGGACGTGACCCTCACCACGGTCGCCGAACGCCGAGCCGGCGACGACGCCGACGCCGTAGTCCTCGATGAGGTAGTCGGCGAACTGCTGGGCCGTCATGCCCGTTCCGCGGATGTCCGGGAACACGTAGAACGACCCGTCCGGGGCGGCGCACTCGATGCCGTCCATCGTGTTGAGGGCGGCGACCATGCGGTCGCGCTTGGCCTGCAGGCGGGCGGTCGTCTCGATGACGTGCTCCTGCGGGCCGGTGATGGCGGCCAGGGCGGCCATCTGCACGAACGCCGGCACGTTGGTGACCGAGTTCTGCTGGAAGATGTCCATCGCGGTGATCATCTCCTCGCTGGCGACACACCAGCCGACACGGAAGCCGGTCATGATGTAGGTCTTCGAGAAGGTGTCGACGAGGATCGACCGGTCGGCCATGCCGGGCTCGGCGGCGATGGTCGTGTGCACCGACGGCGCGTAGACCATGTGGCTGAAGATCTCGTCGGTCAGCACCATGACGTTGTTGCGCTTGCAGATCTCGGCGATCTCGGCGAGGTGACCGACGGCCATGCCGTTCGGGCGCTGCGGGGAGTTGATGATGAGGAGCTTGGTGCGCTCGTTCATCAGGCCCTCGAGGGCCTCGAGGTCGAAACCGAAGTTGGGCTCGACGAGCGGGGCGTAGACGACCTTGCCGCCCGCGTAGGTGATCCAGAACTCGTCCGGCGGGTAGCCGGGGTTGGGGAAGATCACCTCATCACCCTGGTCGACGAGCGTCAGGAGCGACTGCGTGAGCGCGTGCTTGGCGCCCATCGTGACGAGCACCTCCTCGCGCTTCGTCGGACGACCGCGCTTCGTCGCCTCCTCGGCGATGGCATCGCGCAGCTCGGGGAGACCCGGACCGGGGACGTAGCGCACGTGTCCCTCGTGGACGGCGTTGGCGGCCGCCTCGTAGATGTGCTTTGCGGGGTAGAACTCGTCACCCTGGAAGTCACCCTTTTCGAAATGGATGACCTTCTTGCCGGTCTCCTTCTCAAGCGCCTCGGCTTTCCGCATCGATGCCCACTGCTTGGGGAGCACGAAATGCGAGGTACGGGACGACAGCCGTGGCTGGTAGTCGCTCATTCGTTTTCACCGTTCCTTCGGGTTGTCAGTGTTGAAGTAGTGCTCTCGTGTTCTCACACGGAGCTCGGTCGGGGCGTATGCGCCGGACTGCCCGGCGCCCATGCGTCGTGAAAGACCCTCCGCGGCCTCCATGACGAGAGAACCCAGCTCATCGACCCGCTCGGGCGTCACGCGGGTGACGGGCCCTCCCATGCCGATGGCGGCCACGACCTGGCCGGTGTGCCCGACGATCGGAGCGCCGATGCACCGCAGGCCCTCCTCGTACTCCTCGTCGTCGACGGCGTACCCGCGTTCGCGGATCTCCCGGAGCTCGGAGTGAAGTCGCTCCAGGTCGGTGATCGTGTTCGGTGCCAGCTTGGTGAGACCACGCTCGGCGATGATCTCGTCGACCCTCGCCGGGTCGTCGAGATGCGCCAGCAGGGTCTTGCCCAGGCTGGTCGCATGCGCGGGGTATCCACGTCCGATGGCGGACGGGATGCGGAGCGAGCGGCGCGCCTCCACCTTCTCGACGTAGACGGCCTCGCCGGCGACGAGCACCGCGAGGTGCCCGGTCTCCCCGCTCTCCGTGACGAGCCGCTCCAGGTAGGGAAGCGCCTCCTCCCAGAGGTTCATCCGCTTGAGCACGAGGCTTCCGAGCTCGAAGATGCGGAGCCCCAGGCGATAGCGCGCGGTGTTGCGCGTACGCTCGAGGAAGCCGGCCGCCTCGAGGTTCACGACGAAGCGGTGGACGGTCGACTTGTGCAGGCCGAGACGCGAGGCGATCTCGCTCACCCCGAGCTCCGGCTCCTGGGCACTGAACGTGCCCAGGATCGCGACCGCGCGCTCGATCGCCTGGATGCGGTACTTGCCCGCATCCATCGGGATGTCGGGCGTGATGTCCAATGGCACCGATGTAGTCATGACGTTTCGCATCGTGAACTCGTGTCTTGTTCCGTTTGGAACAAATCAATTCGTACACCCCGGTATTTGGAAGTGCAATCACCGGCTGCACAATGTGGGTCATCGTCTCACATCGTAAACCCTCGGGGCGGGAGGGGCGGCGGTGACCCGGTGTGCGAAGATTGGGTGACGTGCCGGTGACATACGGCCCTTGCCAACGACGCTTGTGCGGTCCCAAACGAAGGTGGTGCGATGGAGTTCGAAGATGTCCTCTACGAGGTCGCCGACGGTCGCGCGACGATCACGATCAACCGGCCGGATCGTCTGAACGCCTTCCGGGTCCAGACCGTCGGGGAGCTGGCCGAGGCCTTCGAGGCCGCCGCGGACGACGAGCGGGTCGGCGTCATCGTCTTCACCGGGGCCGGTGAGAAGGCGTTCTGCGTCGGCGGCGACGTGCGCGATCCCACGCGGACGATCCACGAGAAGCGTCACCTCCACCACCTGCACGACCGGCTCGCCGTGGCGATCCGCAACAACGGCAAGCCCGTCCTCCTGAAGGTCCGCGGCTACTGCATCGGCGGCGGCAACGAGCTGAACGTCATGTGCGACCTCACCATCAGCGGCGAGTCCGGGCGCTTCGGCCAGGCCGGCCCGAAGATCGGCTCGGCGCCCCTGTGGTGGGGCTGCCAGCTCATGCCCGCTGTCGTCGGCGAGAAGAAGGCGCGCGAGATCCTCTACCTCACCCGCCAGTACACGGCCTACGAGGCCGAGGCCATGGGCCTCATCAACAAGGTCGTCCCGGACGACGAGCTCGACGCCGAGGTCGACCGCTGGTGCGAGCAGATCCTCCAGCGCTCGCCGGTGGGGCTCCGTCTCGCGAAGATCGCGATGAACACCGCGACCGACCAGCTCTACTCCGCCGTCCAGCACGGGATCGAGCTCGTGGCGCTCAACCACGCCTACGGCGAGGAGCCCAAGGAGGGCATCGCCTCGTTCCAGGAGAAGCGCAAGCCCGACTGGCGGAAGTTCCGCGGCGGAGAGGGGCCTGAGCCCGGGTGAGCACCGTGTCGACACCGGACCTCGCGGCGTTCCCCGCCGTGCGCCCCGCGCTCCGCGGACTCCTGGAGCGCGCACTCGACGGTGAGCGCATCGGCCCGGACGAGGCCGCGGTGCTCGCCGACGTCCAGGGGGCCGAGCATCCCGCCCTGTGGGCCGTCGCCGCGGCCATCCGCGACCGGGGCCACGGACCGTGGGTCACCTACTCGCCCAAGGTCTTCATCCCGCTGACGAACCTCTGCCGCGACGTGTGCAGCTACTGCACCTTCGCGCAGGACGAGGACGCCGTCGCCGCCCACACCATGGGGCCCGACGAGGTGCTCCAGGTCTGCGCGGACGGCGCGGCGATGGGATGCAAGGAGGCGCTCTTCTGCCTGGGCGACCGCCCCGAGGCGCGCTGGCCGGGATACCGGGCGCTCCTCAAGCGCTGGGGGTACTCCTCCACGCACGCCTACCTCGTGGACATGTGCCGGCGGGTCATCGAGGAGACCGGCCTGCTCCCCCACCCCAACGCCGGCGTGATGTCACGGCGCGAGCTCGCCGAGCTCCGCGAGGTGGCGCCGAGCCAGGGCATCATGCTCGAGACCACGGCGGCACGGCTCTGCGGCCCGGGTGGCCCGCACGAGCACGCCCCGGACAAGAAACCCGCGACGCGGCTGGCCATGATCCGCAAGGCCGGAGAGCTCCGGATCCCCTTCACGAGCGGCATCCTCATCGGCATCGGCGAGACCACGGCCGAGCGCATCGACGCGATCTTCGCCCTGCGCGACCTCCACGACCGGTACGGGCACATCCAGGAGGTCATCGTCCAGAACTTCCGCTCCAAGCCGGACACGCCGATGGCCGAGGCCGGTGAGCCGGGGCTCATCGACCTCATGAGCGCGTGCGCGATCACCCGCATCGTCATGGGACCGGAGATGAACATCCAGGCGCCGCCGAACCTGTCGGCCGACTACGGGCCGCTGCTCGTCGCTGGCATCAACGACTGGGGCGGCATCTCGCCGCTCACGCCCGACTTCATCAACCCCGAGGCCCCGTGGCCGGAGCTGGGCCAGATCTCCCGGCTGTGCGCGGACGCCGGATACGAGCTGCGCGAGCGTCTCACGATCTACCCGGAGTACGTCCACCGCGACGAGTGGGTCTCCCCGGCCGTCCGGGACCACGTCCGGCGGATGACGGATCCGGCGGGATATCCGACGAGGGTGGGGGCACCGGCATGAGTCGCACGATCACGCTGCTTCGCCGTGGGACGTCGGCCGCCGCGACCTGCACCGAGGCGCCCGCGTTCACCGACGCCGAGCTCGCGGCCGCCCTGTCGGCCGGGCGCCTCCCGATCACCACGAGCGCGGAGGCGACGGTGCACGCCGCGGCGGTCGTCGCGGCCGACGAGGCGTCGGCCCTGGTCGCCGGCGGCACCGACCCCTGGCGCGTCACGGTGCGCCACTCGGGGTCGCGGGCCGACACCCTCGACGTGCTCGTGCGGACGGGGGCGGCCTACCTCCGCACCGACCTGACCCGGATCACCGAGGCCACCGCGCTGTGCGGGCTCCCCTCCTGCGGCGCGCGTGCGCAGATCGAGGCCGAGGACGTCGACGCGGCCGCCGACGCCGTCGCGCTCGGCGTCGACGACGTCGTCGTCGACGACTGGGACGACGCCGCGGTCGCCCTCCTGCGCGACCGGATCGCACCCGACGTCCTCGTGGAGCGTGCCGCCCTGCCGCCGTTCCTCGACATCGACATCGCACGCGAGCGCCTCTCGAGACCGGTCCTCAAGGTCTACCTGGACCAGATCGACGCGTCCGGGTACCGCCGGCCGACGCACGGCTGGGCGCCGGGCGTCGACATGGCTCCGCCCGTCCCCCCGCGCCGCCTGTCGATCGCGTACTCCGACGCCGCCTGGGCGGAACGGCCCGTCGCCCCTCCCCCGGCGGATCTCGCCGCGATCCTCGACCGCTCCCTGGACGGCATCCCGCCGACCCGCGACGAGGTGGAGCGGCTCTTCCGCGCACGCGGCGACGAGGTCGAGCACATCGCGAAGGTGGCCGACACGCTGCGCGAGCGCACCTGCGGCGACGAGGTCACCTGGGTCATCAACCGCAACATCAACTACACCAACCTCTGCTACTTCCGCTGCGGCTTCTGCGGGTTCTCCAAGGGGCCGAAGAGCCTCAACCTGCGCGGCGCACCGTATCTCGTGCCGATCGAGGAGGTCGTGGAGCGCGCCGTCGAGGCCGCCGACCGCGGCGCCACCGAGGTGTGCCTGCAGGGCGGCATCCACCCGGACTTCACCGGCGACTTCTACGTGTCGGTCTGCAAGGCCATCAAGGACCGCCTGCCCTCCATGCACGTCCACGGGTTCACCGCCCTGGAGGTCTGGCAGGGCGCGCAGACGGCAGGGGTGTCCGTGCGCGAGCTGCTCATCCGGCTGCGCGAGGCCGGCCTGGGGACCCTCCCGGGGACGGCGGCCGAGGTGCTGGACGACGGCGTGCGCCGGTTCCTGTGCCCGGACAAGATCCGCAGCGCGGAGTGGGCCGAGGTCCACATCACGGCGCACGAGCTGGGCCTCAGGTCGAACAACACCCTCATGTTCGGCCACATCGACTCACCCGCCGCCTGGGCCAACCACTTCGAGGTCGTCCGCCACATCCAGCGCCAGACCGGCGGCTTCACCGAGTTCGTCCCGCTGCCGTTCGTCCACATGGGCGCCCCCATCTATCTGCAGGGCCGCTCCCGGCCCGGGCCGACCTGGGACGAGGTCGTCCTCGTCCACGCCGTGGGCCGGATCGCCTTCGACGGGCTCATCCCCAACATCCAGGCCTCCTGGGTCAAGCTCGGCCTGGACGGCGGCGCCCGGCTCTTGCGCGCCGGCTGCAACGACCTGGGCGGGACGCTCATGGACGAGAACATCAGCCGCGCGGCCGGAGCCAGCCACGGTCAGCTCGCCACGCCGGAGGACTTCCGCGAGGTCATCACCGCCGCCGGACGCATCCCGGTGCAGCGGTCGACGATGTACGCCCGGCTGGAGTCGCCGGAACCGGTCGCCTGATCGCCGGCGCCCGGAGCGCCGGCGATCGGAGCCGTCTCAGGCCTCGTCGAGCACGGCGAGCATGGACGGGACGTCGACGAACTTCCGCCGCGGACGGCCCTCGGCCTCGCCCTGGGCGATCTCGGCGGCGTTGATGCGGATCCAGTCCTCCCAGCTGACCGGGCGCTCGACCCGGCGGCGGTAGAGGGCGTCGGCCGCCTCCGCGGAGGGGTCCGACGCGGGCTCGATGCGCCCCTCGGCGATGTCGTCCAGGAGTGTGCGCACCGTCTCCGCGGCGCAGGCCTTGTTCGTGCCGATCACGCCCTGCGGACCGCGCTTGATCCACCCGGCCGTGTAGAGACCCGTGACGACCCCGCCGCCCGGCGCGTCCAGGATGCGTCCCCCGTCGTGCGGGACCACCCCGGCGCGCTCGTCGAACGCGACGCCGTCGAGCGGCGCACCGCGATAGCCGACCGCCCGCAGGACGAGGCCGGCGGGGATGGTGTCGGTGCGATCGGTCGCCCGCGGACGCATGCTGTCGCCGTCACGCACCAGCTCGTTCTCGACGATCGCGACCTCCTCGACGCGGGACTCCCCGATGAGCGCCGTGGGCGAGACGAGGAAGCGGAACTCGAGGATCCGGTCTCCCTCGGCCGGCGTGCGCCCGACGAGCGGGGCCAGGGCGTCGAGGTTGCGGCGTGCGTCCTCGTCGAGGGCGGCCTCCGTCTCCGGGTCGAGCTCGAGGGCGGCGGGGTCGACGACGAACGTCACCCCGGCCAGCTCCCCGAGCTCGCGCAGCTCCTTCGGGGTGAACGCCGCCTGCGCCGGACCGCGGCGGGCCAGCATCGTCACATGCCGGATCCGGCTCGCGCGGAGCGCCTCGAGGGCGTGATCGGCGATGTCCGTCGTGGCGAGGTCATCGGGATCGGTGACGAGGATGCGCGCGACGTCGATGGCGACGTTGCCGGCGCCGACGACGACGGCCGACTCCACGGAGAGGTCGACCTCGAGGTCGCGGTAGTCGGGATGGCCGTTGTACCAGGCGACGAAGTCCGTGGCCGAGATGCTGCCGGGAAGCTCCTCGCCCTCGATCCCCATCCTCCGGTCGTGGGGGGCACCCACCGAGAGGATGATCACGTCATAGTGACGCTTGAGGTCCTCGAGCGTCACGTGGGTGCCGAACTCGACGAGCCCGTAGTAGCGGACGCCGGGCGCGGAGGCGATCCGCTCGTAGGCCTTCGTGACGGACTTGATCTTCTGATGGTCGGGGGCGACGCCGCCGCGGACGAGGCCGTACGGGGTCGGCAGCCGGTCGATCAGGTCGACCTCGACCTCGATCTCCGACTTGGTGAGGTGCTCGATGGCGTAGAACCCCGCCGGACCGGCGCCGACGACGGCGACGCGGAGCGGACGCCCGAGCCCCGCGATGACGTCGGCGGCGCTCACTGGCCGCGGAAGAGGTCGTACTCGGCGGGACGCACCAATGCGTCCGCCCCTCCGGGAGCGGGGTCCGTCACGACCCCGGACACGATCACCACGGGGAATCCCCCACCTTTGTCCATCATGATCCCTCCTGCCGCCGCCAGCTCGTCGGCGAGCGCCTGCTCGGTTGCAACCAGTGTACGACCTTCGCGATCGGACCCACCGCGGTGGTCCACGACCGCGCGGAAGCCGGCGACGCCGATCGCGACGTTGATGATGCCGCGGCGGAACGCCCGCCCGTGGGTGTCGGTGATGACGACCCCGACGCGACCGCCGACGCGCGCGGAGATCGCCGACTGCAGGTGCCGGGCGCTGCGGTCCGGGTCGACGGGGAGGAGCACGACGTGGCCGTACCGGACGTTGGAGGCGTCGATCCCGGCGTTCGCGCAGATGAAGCCGTGACGGGTCTCGCAGATCAGCGTGGAGTTCCGCCGTCGCACGATGCGTCGGCTCTCGGAGAGGATGAGCTCGCACATCCGCGGGTCGCGGCCGGTCTCCTCGGCCAGGAGCTCCGCGGACGGTCCGGGGCGCACGTCGGCGATCCGCACCAGGCGCCCCTCCGCCTTGCTCACGATCTTCTGGGCGACGACGACGACGTCGCCGGGCGCTCCCCCCTCGTCGGCGACCGCGCGCGCGATCATCTCGGGCAGGGGGTCCCCGGGATGGACCTCCGGCAGCCCGGGCACCGCATGGATCCTCATCCGGTCGCCTCCGGGGCGAGCCGGTGGCGCAGGTCCAGGGCGTCGCACATGCGCAGGGTGTGCGAGTCCACGCCGGTGGCCAGGAGGTCCGCCAGGTCGCGGGGGGTGTCGATGTCGAGGGCGAGGCCGTCGATGGTCCGCTCGACGCAGGCGACGGCGCGGCGCCGGGCCTCCGCGCGGTGGCGCTCGAGCGACCCCGGACCGAAGGATGTGGCGACGACGCCGGCCGGGGTGAGCACCATCGCGTTCGTCCCGGTCCCGTCGGCGGAGCGGGCGATGGCCACGCCGTGATCCGGCGCGGCCCGCACGAGCGCGTCGAGGTCCTCCCCCGTGGCGAGGGGCAGGTCGCCCATGACCACGAGCACCCGCCCGCCGCCCGTGGCCGCGATCCCCTGCGCCACGGCCGCGTCGATGCCGCCGGCCGGTGTCCCCTCCTCCACGACGGCGGCGCCGTACGCCGTGGCGAGCGCCGCGACGGTCGGATCGGCCGTGACGACCGTGACGGTGGTCGTGAGGTCGCCGGCCGCGCACAGCACGTCGATGAGCATCGCCTGCTGGATCGCCGTGCGCGCGGGACCGTCGAGGACGGTCGACAGGCGTGAGAGGGCGGACTCGAGCGGCTTGGCCGGGACGATGACCGCGGTCACGCCATCGACTCCAGGACCTCTCCCGCCAGGCGGGCGCGCTGGGCGCGGTCCGGCATGAGGATGTCCGTGGCGACGGGGCGCATGCCGACGGCGGCGACGGCGGCGTGCACGTCGGGGCCCTCCGTGTCGTGGATGACGAAGACGGAGGCGACCTCGGCATACAGGGAGGCCATGCTGACCGCGGAGCACTCGTCGACCCCGACACCGGCCAGGAAGCGGTCGGCGGGGCCCTCGACGGGACGTTCCCCGACGATCGGGCTGACGGCGATCACGCGGTCCCGGCGGCGGGCGACGGCGTCGCGGACGCCGGGCACCTCGAGGATCGTCCCGATCGACACGACGGGGCTCGAGGGGGCGATGACGATGGTGTCGGCGGCGGCGATGGCGTCGAGCATCCCCTCCGGCGGCGTCGCGTCCGCGATGCCGTCGAAGCGGATCTCGGTGATCTCCTCGCGTGCGCCGTCGCGGACCAGGTACTCCTGGAAGGTCTTCACCCCCGTCGGGGTGGTGATGACCGTGCGGACCGGCTCCTCGCACATCGGCCACAGCCGTGCCCGGACCCCGAGGCGGCTGGCGATGTCGGCGGTGACCTCCGACATCCGCTTCCCCTCGGCCAGCGACAGCGTGCGGTGCATGTGGGTGGCGAGGTCCCGGTCCCCGAGGCCGAACCAGGCGTCGCGTCCGTAGGTGGAGAGCCCCTCGATGAACCGGAAGGTGTCGGCGGCGAACCCCCAGCCGCGCTCGTCGACGACCCCGGCCAGGGTGTAGGTGCAGATGTCGAGATCCGGACAGACGCGCAGGCCGTAGAAGTCGCCGTCGTCGCCGGTGTTCACGATGGCGTGGAGGTCCGGCTGGCCCGCCACCTGGGCGAGCCCGTCGACCATCTTCGCTCCTCCGGTCCCGCCGGACAGGCAGACGATCACGCGGTCGGTGTCGGTCGGCTCGTGCTCATAGCGGGCGGCCGGATCGTATCAATGTCGGCGCGACGCCGACCCCTCGCCGATCAGGTGCCGGGGAGCCGCCGGTGACGGCGTGCCAGGTGGACCAGGTACGCGATCGCCGCCGCGATGACGGCCGCTGCGAAGATCACCTTCATCACCGTGGCGGTGTGGTTCACGAGGACGAGCACCACGTTCGACGGCAGATAGGTGACGAGCATGAGGACCACGAAGCTGACACCCAGCCACGGGAGGATGACGATGGACAGCCGTTCGACCGGGACCTTGGAGAGGCTCGACACGAGGAACAGCACCAGCCCGACGGGCGGGTGGATGAGCCCGAGGACCAGGTTGAACACGACGATGAGCCCGAAATGGGTGGGATCGATGCCGAACTGGTCGGCGATCGGCGCCAGGAAGGGGGCGAAGATGAACAGCGCCGGCAGGGGCTCCACGAAGATCCCGATCAGGAGCAGCAGGATGTTGATGGCGAGCAGGAAGACGTACTTGTTGTCGGTCAAGCCCGTCAGGAAGTTCTGGAGGTCCTGGCCGAACCCGTTGTTCTGGAGGACCTTCGCCAGGATGGACGAGTCGCCGACGAGGAGCATCACGATGCCGGTCTCGATCCCCGCCATCGTGATGATGCGCGGCATGTCGCGCGGCGAGATGGACGCGTACCAAAACATGGCCAGGATCAGCGCGACGGCCGCGGCGGCGGCGCCGGACTCCGACGGGGTGAACACGCCGCGGAGGATCCCGCCGAGGATGATGACCGGGACCAGGACGACCGGCAGGGCGACGAGCCCGGTGCGCCGGACGGTGCGCATCCCGACGAACTCGCGCTTGCCGACCACCCCGAGGCGGCGCACCACGACGTAGACCGTGGCCGCCTGGAACAGGAGCAGCAGCATCTCGGCCATGACCCCGGACAGGAGCAGGTTCGCGATGCCGACGTTGAACACGAGGGTCGCGTACGCGATGAACATGACGGAGATGGGTCCGATCGGCCCCTTGATCGAGGCGCCGGCGACCACGGCCGCCGCCACGTCCTTGGGGTAGCCCTCCTTCTCCATGGCCGGGACCAGGAGCGGGGTCATGATCGCGGCGTCGGCCTGGGCGGAACCGGAGATGCCGGAGACGAACGCGGAGGTGATCTGGCAGACGTACGCCATCCCCCCGCGCAGATGGCCGACGAGGCTCGCGGCGAAGGCGATGAGGCGGTCACTCATCCCGGAGTGGTTCATGACCTCGGCGACGATGAGGAACATGAGCACCACGGTGAGCTCGCTGAACCCGGCGAGCCCCATCACGCTCTGCGTGGTGCGGAACGGGAAGAGGACGTCCGGGCTGGGATAGAACGTGAGGCCGAGGATCCCGTGCGTGGAGATGATCCCGACGATCGACAGCATGAAGATGATCGGGTTGCCGCACAGGGTGAGCACCACGAAGATGATCCCCAGGGCGATCAGCCGCGCGGCGCCGACGGCGAGGGTGGCCCAGACCAGAAGCCACACGACGACGGCGATCGACAGCGCTCCGCCGACGGCGACGGCGACCTCCCGCGGCCAGCGCGGGTTGCGCCGCACGAGCGCGAGGAACCCCTCGGCGACCTTGGTGAGCAGGTGGAGGCTGATGAAGTAGTAGCCGACGGTCATTGAGACGACCCCGTAGAACGCCGGCAGCGACAGGAGGGCCGTGGTCCCGATGACCGTCTCCCGGGCGACGGCGTACTCGGTGGAGCGCACAACGCAGTAGGCGAAGAGGATCGCCAGGGAGATGCCCGAGAAGGTCGTGACGCCGAGACGCCACCATCGCGGCCCCCGGTCCCGCAGGAACGTGATGACCGTGACCTCCCCGCCGCGGACGGCGAGGCTCACCCCCAGCCAGATGACCCAGAGGAACGCGTACGAGGCGAGCTCGTCCTGCCCGACGATGCTGAAGCCGAGGACGTAGCGGGTGAAGACGGTCCCGGCGACGGAGCCGGCGCAGACGACGACCGCGACGATGAGCAGGACGCGGGTGATGTCCGCGACCGCGTCCGAGTAGCGGCGCAGCACGCGCGCCACCCGCTCCAGCCAGCGCACCCACCCGACAGAGTCCGACGGGGCGACGTGGCGATCGAAGACGTGGCTCGTCATAGACGACGAATCATGCCGGTGACGCATGACGCTTGCGTCACCGGCACGATCTGTGCGGTCAGCTCGTCTTGCAGCCCGCGGGGAGGGGAGCCGGGGCCTGGGCGGGGGTGTCCGCCTTGGCGGCCTCGATCTCCTTGAGCAGGTCGGCCTCCTCCGAGTCCTTCTTCAGCGCGTCGAGGGCCGGCGCGGCCGCCTTCGCGAGCGCTGCGCGGTTCTCCGCGCCCGCCATGGCGAAGGTCATCCCGGAGTCGCAGAGCACCTTCACGAAGTTCGTGGCGCCCGGAGCCGGGTTGGTGAACGACTCGACCGAGTTCTTGGCGAGGTTCTTGCCGGCGTCCTCCAGGATCTTCTGCTGATCCGAGCTCAGCTTGTTCCACTGATCCTTGTTGATGACGACGACGGCCGGGAACGGCCACAGGGTGACGTCGGCCGTCACGTACTTCGCACCCTCGTTGAACTTCTGGGTGACGATGAGCCCGTAGTTCGCCTCGAGTCCGTCGATGGTCCCGTTCTGGAGTGCCGGGGCCACGTCGCCGAGCGGCATGGACACGGGCTCCGCACCGAGGGCCTTCAGCGTGTCGACCATGATCTTCGAGGCGGGGGCGCGGATCTTCTTGCCCTTGAGGTCGGCGACGCTCTTGAGCGCCACGCTACGACCGACCGGCTTGCGGAGGCCGCCCTCGAGGATTCCGAGACCGACCAGGCCGAGCTTCTTCGGTCCGTTCTCGCTGTCGAGCATCTTCTGCCCGATGTCACCGCCCAGCACCTTCTCGGAGAGCGCGTAGTTGTCGATGACGAACGGCGCCATGAGCGGCTGGAAGACGTTCACGCCCTTGTTGTCGAAGACGGCGGCGGAGACGCCCGCCATCTCGATGGACCCACCGGACACGTCGTCCAGCAGGGTCACGTCGTTCCCCTGGGACGCACCGGGCAGCGTGTTGATGGTGATCTGCCCGTTGGAGGCCTTCTCGACCTCCTCCTTGAACTTCTGGATGGCGATCCCGTACGGGTGCTGCGGCGTCGTCACGTATCCGATGCGGAGTGAGACCGCACCTCCGGCACCGCTCGTGCCGGTGGAGTCCCCGCTCGACCCGCAGGCCACGAGGCCCACCGAGGCCGCACACGCGGTGACCGCGAGCGCGGCCGCTCGCACTAGTCCTTTCACGAACCCCCCTTTGACCGTGTGATTGATGACCAACGTGCGGGCCGTCTCGTTGGTCCGCACGCATGACCCTATGCCGACGACCAAAGGTTGTCAACATCCGCACGAGGTCGTCTCATAGCCCGATATCCGCGCGGTGACGGGGATTCCGGGGGTTCCGGGACCCCGTGGACTCCCGTTTGACGTGGTGGGGTACGTGACATATGCTGCGATTGCTGTCGCATTGTGGAAGGGGACCGTTTCCCGCCCGCAATCGTTCGAGCTAACCGATTCATCATTTGTGTGCGCCACCCTTCATTCCTGAAAGGGGGAATGCTGAGATATGGCAGATCAGTTTGCCGTGACGCAGATCCCGGGTGCTGAGACGGGAGAGATCCCGCCCTCGCCGGTTGACCGCGATGAGAAGACTGCGTTCATCTACTCGCTCGTCGACCCGATTTGGGACATCGACACCCTCCCGCTGACCTACACCAACTCGCGTTGGTCGGCGTTCTTCTACCGCTGCGACGAGAAGGTACTTCGTCGCGTCGTCCCCGACTGCATGGACATCGAGGACGACATCGTCGAGTTCTGGTACGTGGATCACAACCACACCATGCTCGGCCCGTACGGCGAGTGGGGCGCGACCGTCGCCGTCAGCCACAAGGCTGGTGACGGAAACACCTACTACGCCGGGTACTACCCCTACATGTACCTCACCCAGGACGCCGCGATCGACGCCGGTCGTGTCCTCGGTTTCCCGAAGAAGGAAGCCTTCATCCGCGTCCTCGAGCACGGTGGAGCCCCCGACGACGGGTATGGACTCGACACCAAGCAGTACGGGTTCAACTACTTCTCGTTCCTGATGATCCGGAACGGGTACGTCATGCACTCCGCCACCGGTAAGTACGACGACGCCGAGCTTCCCGCGAAGCCCGCGTTCTACGGCAACACCGAGTACGGCCGCATGAACATGAAGGTCGTCACCGCGCCGGACCTGTCCGAGTCGCGTTGGGAGCTGGTCTACCTGCCGTCCCTGGTCACCAAGGACCTCGCGACGCTGATGGGCCGCCCGGACTCTGAAGGCTCGCACCGCTTCCAGGTGAAGCCGGAGTCGATTCGTACTGCAAGCGCCGGCAACATCAACTGGTTCATGCAGGCCACGCCGTACGACAACCTCGGCCACGAGCTTCCGCCGAAGGAGCTGCTCGGTCTCATGACCTTCAGCTTCGACCTCATCATCCCGGGTGGACAGGTCCTCTGGACCGAGACGTACACCCGTGACGCGACCTGGGCCGGTGCTGCCAAGCCGTACCGCTTCGGTCTCCGCCACCGCTTCCCGAAGCCCATCGGCCTCGGGGCCTAACTCAGATCCAGAAAGGAGAAGTCAATGGGTCAGCAACTCAACGTGACCAGCATTCCCTGGGTCGAGTCGGGCGATGCACCGCCGCTTGCACTTGACCGTGACAAGCGCGACATCATCTCCCAGGGCGTCGCCGATCCGCTCGTCGACTACGACATCGTTCCCCTTACGTACACCAACTCGCGTTGGTCGGCGTTCTTCTACCGGGGCAACGAGGCGGACCTCAAGCACGTCCTTCCCAAGTGCCTGGACCTCGAGGACGACATCATCGAGTTCTGGTACGTGGACCACCTCCACACGGGCCTCGGTCCGTACGGTGAGATGGGCGTCACGGTCTCCGCTTCCCACAAGGCTGGGGACGGCAAGACCTACTACGCCGGGTACTACCCCTACATGTACCTCACGCAGGACGCCGCTGTCTTCGCAGGCCGCGAGCCCTTCGGTTTCCCGAAGAAGATCGCGTACATCGTCTGCCAGGAGCACGGTGGCAAGGAGGACGACGGGTACGGCGGATTCGGCAACGACTACTTCAACTTCACGATGGAGCGTCGGGGCTACCTCATCCACACGGCCACGGGCCGCTACGACGACGCCGAGCTTCCCGCGAAGCCCGCGTTCTACGGCGACCCCAGCTACGGCCGGATGAACCTGCGTCTGATCACCCAGCCGGACCTCAAGACCACGAAGTGGGACCTGACGTACCTCCCCTCGGAGGTCACGGCGGCGACCGCTCGTGCCATGGGCCGTCCGGAGACGGAGGGTCAGCACCGCTTCCAGCTCAAGCCCGAGTCGATTCGCACCGCTTCGGCGAACGCGATCCGCACCTGGGCGCTGCAGGCGACCCCGTTCGACAACCTCGGCGCGATGCTCCCGGTCAAGGAGCTCATCGGTCTGATGACGTTCAACTTCGACCTCATCATCCCGGGCGCCGACACCATCTGGACCCAGACCATCGAGCGTACGGACGAGGACATCGCGGACCTCTTCTTCTCGACCCCGTACCAGTACACGATGCGTCACCGCTTCCCGAAGCCCCCGGGCGTCTGATCGCTCGCGCTTCTTTCGAAGCTCGGAAGGGGGTCGGAACTTCGGTTCCGGCCCCCTTCGTCATTTCGGGGGCCGACACGTCGGTCGCGGCGCCCCCACCCCACCACCCCCCGCGGATCAGCCACGGATACGGCCGGGTACCGCCCGCCCCGCCAGGTCGTCGAAGCGTCCGAGACCGCCTGCCCGGTCGATCTCGAAGGCGCGCGTCGCGACGTCCCCTCCGATTCCTTCCACCTGGTGCGCCACGACACCGGGGTAAACGACTCGCACTCCCGTCGGGGACTGTCCCGCATACGCCCGTGGGACCTCTCCGGTCATGTCCGTCGATCCGTCTCCACGCGCGTCGTCCCGATATCGGACAGTCGGTGAAGATGCCGATTTGCAGGCAGTTCACCAGCGTTCCACGGGGCTGACGGGGCCTCCGCCCGAGCCGGGCGACCCGACCGGCGACGGCCGCCCGTGACCACGCCAGCGCGTCCGGCATGCTCGTGCACCGTCTCGCCCGCCCGGAGCCCGACTCGCGGTCCCGGCACCGGGCCGACATCCGGACAGGAGACGGATCCACCTCCTCCGACGCATCTCCCCCGCTCGCCCCCGCGCGGGACCTTCGCCGGCGGAGAGCCGGCGTCCATCGGCCCGACGGCCACGACGAGCGCATCCCGCCAGGTGATCCGGGGACCCGGGATCACGCCGACCCGTACCACTGACCGCCCCCGGCAGGTCACT
>CALMEC010000064.1 GCA_937862675.1 uncultured Actinomycetes bacterium | reverse complement strand
GAGAGGGTGCTGCGACCTCGAGCCAGCGCTCGGCGTCGATCGCGGCCATGCAGCCGCTGCCGGCGGCGGTGATCGCCTGCCGGTACTCGCGATCCTTCACGTCACCGGCCACGAACACGCCGGGCACGCTGGTGGAGGTGCCGGTGCCGATGATGTACCCGTCGGGATCGAGGTCGATCTGGCCCTCGAAGAGCGACGTGTTGGGGGTGTGGCCGATGGCCACGAAGACGGCGGCGAGGTCGACGGTGCTGGACTCGCCGGTGACGGTGTCCTCCAGGCGCACGCCCTCGACGACCTGGTCGCCCAGGACCTCGGTGACGGCGGAGTTCCAGCGCACGTCGATGTTGTCGGTGGCGAGGACGCGGTCGGCCATGATCTTGGACGCCCGCAGCGCGTCGCGGCGGTGGACGAGGGTGACACGCGAGGCGATCCGCGACAGGTAGAGGGCCTCCTCCGCGGCGGAGTCGCCGCCGCCGACGATGGCGACGGGGCGGTCCTTGAAGAAGAAGCCGTCGCAGGTGGCGCAGGAGGAGACGCCGTGGCCGCGCAGCCGGTCCTCGCTCTCGATGCCGAGCCAGCGCGCCGACGCCCCGGTGGAGATGATCACGGTCTCGGCGCGGTACTCGTCGTCGCCGACCCAGACGCCGAACGGCCGCTCCGAGAAGTCGACGCGCGTGACGTCCGCCGTGACGATCGTGGTGCCGAAGCGGGCCGCCTGGTCGCGCATGTTGTTCATGAGCTCGGGGCCCTGGATGCCGGTGGGGAATCCGGGGAAGTTCTCGACGTCCGTCGTCAGCATCAGCTGGCCGCCGGCACCCCACCCCTCGAACAGGACGGGCGAGAGATTGGCGCGCGCGGCGTAGATGGCGGCGGTCAGGCCCGCCGGGCCACTTCCGATGATGATGACCTTGTGCGTCTCAGCCACTCCGTGCGTCCTCTCGCGCGATACCCGTCCAGGTATCCTAGCGCGTCACGGACCGGACGATCCTTCCGCCCTCGGTCAGGCGGGCGACTCCCCTGCCGGGGCGGCCTGCGGGTCCGGTTCGGCGTCGGGGCTGTCGGCCTCCGTCGTCCAGGGCAGCCACACGAGCTTGTTGCCGGCCGCCGTCGGGCGGTTGCTGGCGGTGAAGTAGCGACGTCCCTCGGCCGTCTCGACGCGCTCGATGTGCCGGCCGTCCTCCAGGGTCACGAGGCCCCAGGCCACGACGACGCCGATGACGACGCCCTCCGCGATCCCGTCGGGACCGGAGCTGCGCAGGACGCCGATCAGGAAGCCGAGGAGGGCGACGGTCGCGAGGAACAGCGCGAGGCCCATGGTGAGTCCCCACCGGCGCCAGTCGGCGGCCCCCGCCTCGAGGCGGCGTTTGCCGGTCAGCCGGGTGGCGCGCTCGAGGTACCCGGACGGCGCCGTCTTCTTCAGCCACATGTGCAGCAGGGGGTAGAACATGACCCCTGTGAGGCCGCTCACGCCGGTCATGATCCCCATGAAGCGCAGCGAGAGGCCGGAGTCCGAGCCGGCCTGGGTGACCGTGCTCACGACGTACATCGCGAGCCCGACCGCGATCAGGGCCCAGGACCACATCCGCACCAGAGAGGTGTACCGCCAGAGTTTCTCGTGGGACTGCATGCGCGCCATGCGCGCAGGCTAGTGGGCCCGGGCGCGGCGTGCCGTCCCCGGCGGGCGCCTCGGCCAGAGCGCGAGGAACGTCTCATCCACGCGGCGGGCGACGGGGTGGCCCCGCACCGGCACGGGCCGACTTCGAAAGGCACCCGCCGCCCCTCGGCGGCCGGCGGCGTCCGGCATCCACGGTGACCGCGGGTCGCATCCATGATCGGCCACGCCTCGTGGCCGGACCGCC
>CALMEC010000063.1 GCA_937862675.1 uncultured Actinomycetes bacterium | reverse complement strand
GAGCCGGTCCGCCGAGTGGTCCGATCCCCGGTCATGGTGACAAACCCGGCGGCGATCGGTGAACCGCGGCGGCCCCGCCGCGACGACGTCCGGGGGGCGACAGAGGGCAGCGGATGCGAGCGACCCGCGGGCCCGTCCGCAGATCTCCGCGTCAAGGGTTCCCATGTGCCGGCGAACGACGCCGGTGCACCGGCCGGCCTCCCGCGACACGCGGCGGAGGTGGATGCCAGTTCGTGATGTTCGGCGTAACCGCGCACTTCATGTGACAACGGCAACTGTTGGCCGCGGACACCGATTTGGTCTTGTGGGGCGTCCCGAGCGGACCTAGGTTCGCTTCGTTCGATACGAACTCCATCACCTCGGGAGGTTCACATGAGTCACGAGACCCCATCGTCAGCGCCGGCCGGCAGTTCGCGGCGCGATTTCCTGAAGGGTGCGGCCGTCGCGGGAATCGGTGTCACGAGCGCAGGCTCGCTTCTCACCGGATCCGCCGCCGCCCACGGGAACGTCGGTTCCACGTCCGACCTGCCCGGCGAGGACACCCTCGGCGGCAACATCGGCAAGTCGCTCTTCTACACGATCAACGTGTCCGACCTGGACCGCGCGGTCGACTTCTACGAGAAGGTCTACCCGGTGACACGGGCCGAGGTCATGAACGGCCCGGCCCAGGCGTTCAGGGGTCTCGGCATCCGGCGCGGCCAGTTCAAGGCGCGTGTCATGCGTGACTCCCAGCCGTTCCAGGGAGGCGCCATCCTCCTCGTGCAGTGGCTCGACCCGACCCCGGTCGGCAAGCCCTACGCCGAGGCCAACCACGTGGGCTGGTACCGCGAGCACGCGAACGCCTCCCGGACGGGCCAGCGGGCCCAGTACGAGGCGGCGCTGGCAGCCGGCGGACGTCCCTACGGACCGCCGAGCGCCATCGCGATCCGCGATGACCTCACCATCTACTCGTTCGCCCTTCGTGACCCGGACGGCACCACGCTGGAGTGGGTCGGACCGGTCGACCCCACGCCGAACGGGAAGCCGGACACCCTCGCCGGCCCGAACGTCAACTGCACGGACATCGTCCGGTCGTACAACTTCTACAAGAACATCCTCGGCCTGGATCTGCAGACCCGTCTCAACCCGAGCAAGGCCCAGCCGGCGAGCAACGGCTCGCTCGGTGACGCGATCCGCACGCCCAGCGGGCGGCTCTACACCGGTGACGTCGACTTCGACGCGACGATCATGATCCCGCGAACCGACGGGCGCAACTCGGTCGACCTGCTCGAATGGCAGATCCCCGGCGCCTACGGCAGGCCGTACAAGCACGCCAACAACCTCGGCGCGGTCAACCTCACCTGGGAGGTCAACGACATCCAGGTGGTCTACAAGAAGCTCCAGCGCCTTCTCAGGAAGGCCCGCAACATCGGCGAGGCCCGCATCGTCGCACCGCCCGAGACCTGGGACCTGGGCGACTACGGCAAGCGCCAGGTGCTCAACATGCTGGACCCCGACGGCGTGATGCTCCAGTTCCAGGAGCGCGTCTACACCAAGGACACGGGTCCGGTCGCCGTTCCCCCCGTCCGCGGCAGGGGACATGGCAAGGGCACCCACAACGGCCACGACGACGGCAAGCACAGGGGCCGCCGCTAGGCCGATGCCCTCCACCCGACGAGTCCGCCCCCTCCGTCGCGGAAACGCATCGGAGGGGGCGTTCGTCCTCGGGCAGGCCGCCGGCGGCGGGAGCCACCGCCGTCCGCGGGCATCGAAGGCGCGACCCCTCAGTCAGCGAGGCGAAACATGATGGATTTCTCAGCAGTGCAGATCGCGATGGTGCTCGTCATCGCCCTCCTGGTCTTCGGACCGCACAAGCTCCCCGAGATCGGCCGCCAGGTCGGGAGAGGGCTTCGGGAGGCCCGGCGTCAGGTGAGCGAGGTCGGCGACCGGTTCATCGGTGAACCGGACCACGAACCGGACGGAACGTCCGCGAGCCGGACGACCGCCACGTCGGGCACCCACGGCAACACAGGCGCGGCCACGGCCGACGACGACGCGGACCTGCTCGGCGTGGTGGCGGTCGCCGCCGCGCCGGATGACCCGGATGCCGGCGCATCGGGCGACCATGCAGACGACCTCCTCAGCGACGCCATGACGACGTCATCCGGCGGAACGGACGCGATGGTGCCCGTGGGCGACGGAGCACCGGGGCACACCCGCTCATGAGGCGCCCGGGCTTCGTCCGCCGCGTCTCACCCGACGAACGGCTGTCGATCGTCGACCACCTCGACGAGCTGCGGCGTCGCATCTTCGTGAGCATCGCGACGCTGGTCGCGGCGTTCATCGGGGTCTACTCCGTCCACGGACCGGTGCTGCGGTTCCTGCAGCGGCCGCTCCCGAGCGACCAGCCCCTCGTGACGCTCGCGGTCAGCGAGGCCTTCTTCACGGTGCTGAAGGTCAGCGCGTACTGCGCGGTGATCATCGCGTTCCCCGTGCTCCTCTACCAGTTCTACGCGTTCATCGTCCCGGCGGTCGGCGACCAGTCACGCCGCGCGATGCTGATGACGGTGGCGGGCATCTCCGGTCTCTTCCTCGCCGGGGCCGCCTTCGGGTTCTTCGTGGTCCTGCCGGTCGCACTCCAGTGGCTTCTCGGTTTCGCGGACGACGTGTTCGTCAGCCAGCTGCGTGCCGGCGAGTACTACGGGTTCGCCACGACCTTCACCCTGGCGAGCGGCCTGATGTTCGAGGTGCCCGTCGCGATGGCGGGTCTCGCGATGATGGGGATCGTCCCCGCGACGATGTACACGCGGCACTGGAGGGTGGCGCTCGTCGTGATCGCCGTGGTCGCGGCGGCGCTCCCCGGCGGAGACCCCGTCAGCATGATGCTGCTGATGGCGCCCCAGGTCGTTCTCTACGCGCTGGGTGTCTGGCTGGCACGGATCCTCGGCCGGGACGCGCCGTGGCGACGCGGGAGCGATGCCGACCGGACGGACGCGGGGGTTCCCGTCGTTTAGCCGGCCACCCGGGACATGCACACCGATCCCCCGAATGCCGTTTCACGTCCGGAAGGAGGACGCCGACCCGATCACGACCGACCCCACTCGACGGTGACACGTCGACCGGAAGCGACCCGCCAGAGCCGGCGACACCCGCTCCGGCGGATCCGCACCAGGACGACACCGCCACCGACGACGCGCCGCCCGGGAGGGGAGAGACCTCCCCGGCCCGACTGGTGCCGATAATTGCGAACTCCCACGAGCACGTCTAAGATCGTCAACCGAGAATGCGCGGCACGCGAGCTCTCGCGCACCGCATGAGAGGACTCACAATGTTTGGAAGCTTCGGAGCACCTGAGCTGCTCATCCTCCTCGTCATCGTCCTGCTCCTGTTCGGAGCCAAGCGCCTGCCGGAGATCGGGAAGAGCCTCGGGTCGGGCATGCGCCACTTCAAGGACGGCGTCAGCGGCGACGACGCGGCTGGCCCCTCCGACGAGGTGATCGGCCGGGGTGACGACAGCAGCACACGTCCGTAACCGGATCCCGCCCGGCGTCATGTGACATGGGACTCCTCCCTCCGATCGAGCGCGTACCGTCGTTCGGCGAGCTGCGCGCGTTCGTCATCGTCGTGGAGGAGCTCCATTTCGCGCGGGCGGCACAGCGCCTGGGGATCGCACCGTCGTCGTTGTCCCAGACGATCCGTCGCCTCGAGGCCTCACTGGGCACGGTCCTCATGGAGCGGACCCCGCGCAGTGTGCGCCTGACGGATGCCGGGCTCGAGCTTCTGCCCCGGGCCCGCGACCTTCTGATGCGAATGGAGGAGACCTGGTCCGCGCTTCACCCGGTCAGCTCGAAGGAGCCGTTCACCGTCGGGATCTCGTCGAACGGATTCGCCGAGATGACGGCCCCCATCATGCAGGCGTTCCGCCGGACACAGCCGGACGTCAAGCTCGTCCTGCGCGACGTCACCGAGAATCCGACGGCCGTGATCTCCGGCGAGGTCGATGTCGCACTGGTACGTCCCCCGATCATGGAGCAGGACGATTCCCGGGTGATGGTGACCGACCTCGTGGACGAACCCCGTGTCGCGTTCCTCCCCGACGATCACCGGCTGGCGGGCGAGGAGGCGATCTCGATCGCCGACCTGGCCGACGAACGCTTCGTCGAGGTGGGCCCGGGCGCGGACGCGATCACGGACTACTGGGCGGCGACGGACTCGCTGGACGGTCTGCGACCGCGGATGGGCGCGGGCGCCAGCTCCGTCGCCGGCGTGCTCTACGGCGTCGCCTACCTCGGCAACGTGATCACGTCGATCCCGTCCGTCCTGCGCTTCTACAACGTCCCCGGGATCAGCACCGTGCCGTTGACGGACGTCCCCCCGGCGACGATGGGCATCTGCACGCGGGTCGGCGACGACCGTGCCGTCACCGCGGCGTTCCACGAGACGGTGCAACGGGTGGCGGCCGGAATGCTGGAGCTGGTGCCGGGTGCGCGCCTCGTCCCGGCCTCGCCGGACGCCTGACGCAGACGCCCGTCGGGTCGGGTCACCGACGCCGACGACCGCCGCCGGCCTGCACACGGCTCGCGGTCACGGCACCGAGGTCGTGCCCGTCGTCGGCGGGTCTCCCGAGCCGGTGCCGGTCGTGCCGGTCGAGGCGTCCGTCCCCGACGAGCCGGCCGGTGTGGTGTCACCGGTCGCCGTGGACGACGTCCCGGTGACGCAGGCGGCGGAGGCGGCGGTGATCGCGTTCCGTTCCTTCACCGACAGCCCGCCCCATTCGCCGGCGTCGTGGATCCGCCGGATCTCGTCGGCGGAGAGCGCCGCGAACAGATGGTCGGTGGCGCAGACGGCCTGATCGTGGCTCAGCCCGGACCTCGTCACGAAGCCGGTGATGAAGGCGTCCTTGCCGACGGACCCTCCGCCACCGCACCCTCCGGCGGCGAGCACGCCTCCCAGGAGGGCGGCCAGAAGGGCACCCCGCAACCGGGTCCGCCCTCGACCATGTGTTCGGCGTCCACGTCCGCGCATCCGCCCAACGGTAGCGAACACCGTCGCACCCGCGGTCGTCCGGTGGCCGTTCGCCGGAGGCGGCCTCCGCTGACCCGCCGCGGACGTTCGCCGCACGCCATGGGTCCGATAGCCTCGGTGGGGTGAGCACCTCCTCGATCCCCGTCGCCTCTCCGCTCGCCGAGCTGGCGACCACGCTCCGTCGCATCCTGGGGTCGGACCGCGTCCTGGAGGAACCGCTGGAGCGGGCCCTCTACGCACGCGACGGCTCGGTGCAGGTCGGCAGCTGCGGCCTGGTGGCCCTGCCGGAGAACCGCGACGAGGTGGCGGAGTGCATGCGTGCCGCGGCCGCACTGGGCGTGCCGGTCGTGCCCCGGGGGTCGGGAACCGGGCTCGCGGGATCGGCCGTCCCCCTCCACGATGCCCTCGTCATCGCGCTGTCCCGTATGAACCGGATCCTCGAGATCGACACCGAGACCCCGTGCGCGTGGGTCGAGCCGGGCGTCCTCAATCTGGACATCACGACCGCCGTCCGGCATCTGGGCCTGCACTACGCCCCCGACCCGTCCAGCCAGCAGGCCTGCAGCATCGGCGGAAACGTCAACACCAACGCGGGCGGACCGCACTGCCTGCTCTACGGGGTCACCTCCCCGCACATCCTGGCGGTGGAGGTCGTGCTCTCCGACGGGTCCGTCGTCGAGCTCGGCGGTCTCGCTCCCGACGCCCCGGGCCTCGATCTGCGCGGCGCCTTCATCGGCGGCGAGGGCACGATGGGGATCGCCACGCGCATCTGCGTCCGCCTGACCCGCAACCCTCCGGACGTGCGGACGATGCTGCTCGACTTCGCGACCGTGCGCGAGGGCGCGGAGACCGTCTCGGCGATCATCGCGGCCGGTGTCGTGCCCGCCGCGATCGAGATGATGGACAACGGGATGATCTGTGCCGCGGAGGCGTTCGCCCACGCCGGCATGCCGACCGACGCCGCCGCCGTCGTCCTCGTCGAGGTGGACGGCACGCACGCCCAGGTGGAGTACGAGTCGGCGGTCGTGAACCGCGTCGCGACGGACCACGCGGCTCGGACCATCCGGGTCGCCAGCGACGAGGCCGAGCGCGCGCTGCTCTGGAAGGCCCGCAAGTCGGCCTTCGGAGCCATGGCCCGCATCGCACCCAACTACTACCTCCACGACTGTGTCGTTCCACGGACCCGGCTGGTGGAGGTGCTGGACGGCATCTCCGAGATCGCCCGGGCCCACGACCTGGTCATCGTCAACGTGTTCCACGCCGGAGACGGCAACCTTCATCCGCTGATCGCCTTCGACCGCCGCGACGCCGAGCAGACCGCCCGGGTGATGAAGGCCGGCGAGGCGATCATCCACCTGCGCGTGTCCGTCGGCGGCGTGCTCACCGGTGAGCACGGGGTGGGGCTGGAGAAGCGCGACTTCATGCCGCTCACCTTCACCCCGGACGACCTCGCCGCGATGGCCGGCGTCCGGGCGGCGTTCGACCCCGGCGGACGCATGAACCCCGAGAAGGTGCTGCCCCTGGGCAGCCGCTGCGGAGACATCGGCGGCGCCCACGGCGACCACGCGGACGGCGTGTGGGTCTGATGGACCGGATCACCCCCCGATCGGTCGACGAGGTCCGGACCCTGATGGCACAGGCCTCACGGGACGGAGTCCATGTGGTCCCCGTGGGCGGCGGCACCCACCGGCGGCCGGCGAGCGCACCCGGAACGCGCCTGCTGTCCACGGCCGGCCTGACGGATGTCGTGCAGCACGTCCCGGCCGAGCTCACGGCGACCGTCCAGGCAGGGGTGACCGTCGACGTCCTCGCCGATCTGCTCCAGGACGCGGGACAGTGGTGGCCCCAGGCCGATCGGCGTCCCGGTGCCACGGTCGGCGGGGTCGTGGCGGCGGCGGCCAGCTCCCGGCACCGGCTCCGGCACGGCCCGGTCCGGGACTCGCTCCTGGAGGTCGTGCTGGTCACCGGCGACGGACGCCTGGTGAAGGGCGGCGGCCCCACCGTGAAGAGCGTCGCGGGATACGACATCCCGCGCCTGATGGCCGGATCGTTCGGGCGGCTGGGCGTGATCGTCCAGGTCACCGTCAAGCTGACGCCGCTGCCGCCGTTCGGTGAGTGGTTCATGCTGGAGGCGCCGCCCGCCGAGCGCGACGCGGCGGCGCGGCGGATCGCGCAGGACGTCTTCCGGGTCGGCGCGATCCTCCTCACCCCACGCGGTCTCTGGATCCGGCTGGCGGGTCCCTCCGCCGACGTCGTGGCGCCGGACGGCATGACTGTGACCTCGGCCCCCCACGAGCCGACCGCGGCCACGATGGTCCGCATCGGAGTGCCACCGGCGCAGCTCGGCCGTCTCGTCGGCGCCGAGGCGCGCGCGCAGGCGGAGGCGGTGCTCACGACGACGACGGTCATCCTCGTCGCCATCGTCGTCATCTCCTCGGTCATCTCGGCCTACGGTTTCGCGCGCCTCAAATGGTGGGGGCGGGATTTCTTCTTCTTCCTGTGCATGGGCACGATGATGATCCCCTGGCAGGTGACGATGGTGCCGCTGTTCATCACCTACAAGCAGTTGGGCTGGTTGAACTCGTACCTGCCGCTGGTGGTGCCCTCGCTATTTGGAGCGCCTTACTTCATCTTCCTCTTACGACAGT
>CALMEC010000062.1 GCA_937862675.1 uncultured Actinomycetes bacterium | reverse complement strand
GGAGATCATGGCCCGCATCCCCGCCGCGCTGCTGCGGGTGAAGGTGCCCGGCGAGAGCTTCGCCGCCGCGCTCCCCCACCTGCGCGACGCCTACTGCAGCACGATCGCCTACGAGATCGAGCACCTCTCCGACCACCAGAAGCGCCTCTGGCTGCGCGGGGTCATCGAGTCGGGCCGGTTCCGGGAGCCCGTCGCGGGCGAGCGGCGCGTCGCGACGCTGGAGCGGCTGGTGGAGGTCGACGCCTTCGAGCGCTTCCTGCGGCGCACCTACCTCGGGCAGAAGACGTTCTCGATCGAGGGCGTGGACGCGCTCGTGCCGTTCACCGACCACGTCATCGAGCTGTCGGCGGCCGAGGGCACCGGCGAGGTCGTGATGGGCATGGCCCACCGCGGCCGCCTCGCCTTCATCACCCATGTGGTCGGCCGCCCGCCCGAGTCGATCCTGGCCGAGTTCGAGGGCCACATGGCGTTCGAGTCGGGCGAGGAGGATGCGCGCGAGACGGCGGGCGACGTGAAGTACCACCTCGGCGCCGAGGGCACCTACACGACGACGGGGGGCCGGCCGGTCGCGATCACGCTCGCCGCGAACCCGAGCCACCTCGAGCAGGTCAACGCGGTGGTGGAGGGCGGCACACGCGCCCGCCAGACCATCCGCCACGGACGCGACCAGGGGCACGACCCCAGCCTGGCCGTCCCGGTCCTCGTCCACGGCGACGCGGCGTTCCCCGGTCAGGGAGTCGTCGCCGAGACCCTCAACCTGAACGGCCTGCGGGGCTACAGCACCGGCGGGACCATCCACATCATCGCCAACAACCAGATCGGGTTCACCACCGACCCCCAGGACTCGCGGTCCACGCGGTACGCGAGCGACCTGGCCAAGGGTTTCGACATCCCGATCATCCACGTCAACGCCGACGACGTCGAGGCGTGCATCGCCGCCATCCGGCTCTCGGTGGCGTTCCGCAACATGTTCCACCGGGACATCCTCATCGACCTGGTGGGGTACCGCCGCCACGGGCACAACGAGGCGGACGAGCCGGGCTACACCCAGCCGGTCATGACGCAGACGATCAAGAACCACCCGCGTCCGTACCAGGTGTACGCCAAGCAGCTGCAGGACGAGGGGGTCGTCACCGAGGCCGACGTGACGGCCATCGAGGAGCGCGTCAACGCAACGTTCGCCGCGGCCCGCAAAGAGGTCATGGCGATGGTCGCCGCGGCGCAGGAGGAGGAGCCGGCGGCCGCCGCCGCACCGGCCGTCTTCCCGGAGGTGGAGACCCGCGTGCCGCACGACGAGCTGGCCCACCTCAACGAGGAGCTCCTCAAGGTGCCGGACGGCTTCACCGTCCACCCGAAGCTCGTCCCGCAGCTCGAGAAGCGCCGTCAGGCCTTCAACGAGGGCTCGGGCATCCTCTGGGCGCACGCCGAGTCGCTGGCCTGGGGTTCGCTCCTGACGGACGGCGTGCCGATCCGGCTCACCGGTCAGGACGCCGAGCGCGGCACCTTCAGCCAGCGGCACCTGCGCCTCCACGACGCCGCCGAGAAGGGGTGGAAGCCCTTCACCGGGACCACCTACACGCCGATCGCGAACCTGACGTCGGCGACGTCCGGCTTCGAGGTGTTCAACAGCCCGCTGTCGGAGGCCGCGTGCATCGGCTTCGAGTACGGCTACTCGACGCTCGCGCCGGAGACGCTCGTCATCTGGGAGGCCCAGTACGGCGACTTCGCCAACGGCGGCCAGATCATGTTCGACCAGTTCATCGCGTCGGGCCGCGCCAAGTGGGGCGAGCGCAGCCGCCTCGTCCTGCTCCTGCCGCACGGCTACGAGGGCAACGGACCGGAGCACTCCAGTGCGCGCATCGAGCGTTTCCTGCAGGCATGCGCCGAGGACAACCTCCGGGTGGCCAATCCCTCGACCGCGGACAACTACTTCCACCTGCTGCGCCGGCAGGGACGCCACAGCACCCACCGGCCGCTCGTGGTGTTCACGCCGAAGAGCCTCCTGCGCTCCCCCGCCGCGGCCTGCACGGTGGACGCGCTCACGGAGGGACAGTTCCAGATGGTCATCGACGACCCCAAGGCCGTCGACCGGCGTGAGAGCGTCACCCGCCTGCTCTTCTGCTCCGGGAAGATCTACCACGACCTCGACGCCTCCGAGCTCCGTGAGACGCAGACCGACGTCGCGGTGGCACGGGTCGAGATGATCTACCCGATCCCCACCGAGGAGATCACCGCGGCGATCGCCGGGTACCCGAACCTCACGGAGATCACCTGGGTGCAGGAGGAGCCGCGCAACATGGGCGCATGGACGTTCCTCCGGCGGACCCTCGAGGCCGAGCTGCCGGCGGGTGTCGGGCTGTCGTACGTCGGACGTTCCACCCGGTCCAGCCCGGCGGAGGGATACCCGCAGATGCACAAGGTGGAGCAGGCCCGCATCATCGAGGAGGCCTTCTCCCCCGACGCCGATCGCCCCATCCTCTCCCGGAAGTGAGTCCGGCTCGCCGAACGCCGAGCGACCCCGTGTCGCTCGGCGCGGCGGAGGCGATCCAGGCCGCGAACGACCTGCTGGCGGCCGTCGGCGACGATCCCGTCGTCGCGTGGTGGCACGTGGAGACGCCCGCGCTGGTCGTGGGACGCGGTGACCGGCGCCATCACAGCGTGATCCCGGAGGTCCCGGTGGTGCGGCGGGCGTCCGGCGGCGGCCCCGTCCTGTGGGGTCCGCATCTGGTGGCCTTCGACGTGGTCCTCCCCCGCACCCACCCGCTCCACACGCGGGACATCACCGCCGCGTACGAATGGCTGGGATCCGCCATCGCCCAGGGACTCGAAGTCATCCCGGTGCTGAACAAGATCGACCTGCCGCAGGCGGATCCCGACCGCGTGGTGCGGGAAATCGAAGAGATCATCGGTGTGGAAGCGACCGATGCAGTGCGGTGCAGCGCCAAGACCGGTGTCAACATCGATCTGGTGCTCGAGGAAATCGTTGCCCGGGTGCCGCCGCCGCAAGGCAATACCGAAGCACCGCTGCAAGCCTTGATCATCGATTCCTGGTTCGACAAATATCTGGGCGTCGTATCCCTGGTGCGCGTCATGCAGGGCACGATCCGCTGCAAGGACAAAATCCTCGCCAAAACCACGGGCAAGGCGCACGGGGTCGACAGCATCGGCATTTTCACCCCCAAGCGTGTCGAAACCGGCGTGCTGCGCGCGGGTGAAGTCGGCTTTGTGGTGGCCGGGATCAAGGAAATTCACGGCGCGCCGGTTGGCGATACTTTCGTGCA